>JACMLS010000684.1 GCA_014379485.1 Bacteroidia bacterium
AATTTTGAAAATCAATCCATAAAAAATGAAAAAATACATACTCTCCCTTTCTGTTTTTATTGTAAGTGCAATCATCATTTTTTCTTGCAGAAAAGATGTTGGTACATTAGACACTACTTTTACAGATGCTAAATTTTTCGCTTTAATTCAGGGCGATACAATTGGAGGCGGGTATTATAAAGACGCTTCAAATAACAGTACTTTTACTTCTGATGCCGCTCACGGTGCAAAACCATACAAATTAAGATTAAATAAAAAAGGGTTTCTTGCATTAACTAACGCTGGAAAATTGCCAAACGGTGGTTCTTTTCCAGATTCATCATTAGTGGTAAAAGAACTTCATAGTTCTGTGATTACAGATCCCATTGCAAATTATGGTGCACTGTATAAGTTAAACGGTACCTGGAACTGGGCTAAATTTACCGCTTCAGGCACTGTTGTTTTCGGAATTCATGATAACAGCACTACTGACTGTAAATCCTGCCACTCGGCAAATCCTAATGATTACGTGCTTACCTTTGCGGTGCATCCTTAAATTTTAAATGCTCTACAAACTTTCCGGCCTTTCAGATATTGAAAATGATCTTGTTGAAAAAGGTGAACTGCTTCCTCTTATGGAAGAATTTTACACCATTCAAGGCGAGGGATATAATTCAGGCAAAGCGGCTTATTTTATTCGTTTGGGTGGTTGTGATGTGGGTTGCCATTGGTGCGACGTAAAAGAAAGCTGGGATGCCAAACTTCATGCTTTAACTCCAACAAAAAAAATAATTGAAAACGCCCTTAACTACACCGGTAAAGCGGTGGTAGTTTCGGGCGGCGAACCCCTTTTATATAACCTGGATTTTCTAACCGCTGAATTAAAGAAAAATGGAATAGAAACGTTCATAGAAACATCAGGCGCCTATCCTTTAACTGGAATATGGGATTGGATCTGCCTCTCTCCCAAAAAAACAATGCCGCCCTTACCTGAAATCTTTGAAAAAGCACACGAATTAAAAATGATCGTTTTTAATAAACACGATTTTACATGGGCCGAAGAAAATGCCGGAAAAGTAAGCGAAAAATGCTTTCGTTTTTTACAGCCTGAATGGAGCAAAAGAAATGAAATGATGCCCCATATAGTAAAATACGTACAGGAAAATCCAAAATGGATGGTCTCTCTGCAGACCCATAAGTACATGAACATTCCCTGATTGTCTCACTTCGACAGGCTCAGTGTGACAATCAGGGAATATCCACTTTGACCAAAGTCAAAACCCTCACGTTTTTTTGTCATACTGAGCGGAGTCGAAGTATGGCAAAAAAAAAGCCCCGCAAACCGGAGCTTTTTTCATTTAAATCTAAATTTAGATTACTTTGCTTTTGGAAATAATTTTGGCCATTTTGCAACTGAATCTTTGTGAAGAGAATCAGCCATTTTCGCAGCAGTTTCAGCAGCAGCAGCTTCGTTAGCTTTGTTAGTTGAATCAGTAACAAATGCAGCTCTGTCAGCAGCTTTTGTAGAATCAGCAGCGATAGAATCTTTCGCTAATTTTGCTTTCGCATCGATTTCTTCCTGGCTTGGACCACAAGATACCATTGCAGCAAGGGCAGCAATTGCGGTAAAGGATAATAATTTTTTCATTTTTTTTGTTTTTTTGTTTTGTTTTAGTGGCGCAAATGTAAATATTTTTTTGAATTGCATTTATTTTTTCGGAATTTTTTTCGTGTTTCTATCAAATTTTCAGGGATTTACCCATTTTTAGCCTCTAAATTGTACCTTTGGCCGCTCAATTTTATGTACAAACTTCTCATAAAGCCCTTTTTATTCTTATTCGATCCCGAAAAAATCCATCATTTTACCTTTTCCGTCCTAAAATTTTTCCTGAAAGCCGGTTTTATGAGGTCTTTTATTGGCTCTTTTTATTGTGTTGAGGATAAAAAACTTGAGCGTAAGCTTTTCGGGCTGAATTTTAAAAACCCAGTGGGTCTGGCGGCCGGATTTGATAAAGATGCAAAACTTACTGATGAGCTGGCCTGTTTTGGCTTTAGTCATATAGAAATTGGGACTGTTACCCCAAAATCGCAGCCGGGCAACGATAAACCACGTCTTTTTCGTTTAAAGAAGAATGAGGCTATCATTAACCGTATGGGATTTAATAACGGGGGCGCAACGGCCGCCGCTCTTAAACTTGCAAAACGAAAAAATAAAGGACTTATAATAGGGGGCAATATTGGCAAAAATAAGAATACACCCAATGAAAATGCCGTTAACGATTATGAACTATGTTTTGAGGCACTTTACGAAGTGGTAGATTATTTTGTGGTGAATGTGAGCTCTCCCAATACCCCGGGTTTAAGAGCATTGCAGGATAAAGAACCACTTACACTTTTGTTAAACCGTGTAATGGAACTAAACCGCTCAAAACCCAAAGCAAAACCCGTACTGTTAAAAATTGCACCAGATCTTACTAACGAACAATTAGACGATATTATTGAAATTGTAAGTACCACAAAAATTAACGGGGTTATAGCTACCAACACCACCATTAGCCGCGCAGATCTTAATTATACAAAAGAAGAAATTGAAAAGTTTGGCGCCGGAGGTTTAAGTGGTGTGCCTTTACAGAAAAAATCTACAGAAGTGATTTCGTATCTTGCAAAAAAATCGGCCAAGGCTTTTCCGATCATTGGTATTGGAGGAATTCATGATGGAAATGATGCTATTGAAAAATTAAAAGCAGGAGCAGACCTTGTTCAATTGTACACTGGTTTTATTTATGAAGGACCGGCAATTGTGAAGCGGATTAATAAAGCAATTTTGAGAGAGAATTTGTGAGATTGTAAGTATAAGGATGCAGTATAAGTATAAGGATGGTTGTTTGGTTGAGGTCCAAAATATTCAAAATTAAAAAATAAAGAAAATGAACTTAACAGAGTGCCCACGCGATGCGATGCAAGGGATAAAAGAATTTATTCCTACCGAGGTAAAAGTAAATTATATAAACTCACTTTTGAGAGTGGGATTTGAAACATTGGATTTTGGAAGTTTTGTTTCTGAAAAAGCAATTCCTCAAATGGCAGATACGGCCCAGGTGCTGGAAGACATAGATCTTTCTGCGGGTAACACAAAGCTGCTTGCCATAGTTGCAAATAAACGCGGTGCTGATGATGCCTGCCAGTTCGAAGAAATTTCATGTCTTGGATTTCCGTTTTCTATTTCAGAAACTTTTCAGCAGCGCAATGCAAATTCTACCATTGAAGAATCTTTGGTGCGTGTGCAGGAAATTCAGAATCTTTGCCGCCGTAAGAAAAAAGAATTAGTTGTTTATATTTCTATGGCGTTTGGCAATCCTTACGGAGATGCTTATGACCGCGATATTGTTTTTGAGTGGACAAGACGTTTACACAATTACGGAGTTAAAATAATTTCGCTGGCAGATACAACAGGAATGTCTACTCCCGAAAACATTTCTTTTCTTTTCTCTAATTTAATTCCTGAGTTTCCAAAAGTAGAATTCGGTGCGCATTTGCATTC
>JACMLS010000685.1 GCA_014379485.1 Bacteroidia bacterium
ACCATTAACAGATTCTTCAACTGTAAAAGTTCCGCTCCAACTGGTAGGGCCTCCACCTATCCAACCTTTCAAATAAAATGTAGTAGTTCCCATAGGGTCCTGGGTAAAGATCTGAACGTATTCTCCCTGTTGATCCACCTTTCCGGCTGTTCCTGCCTGACCAATGGCATAAGTAAAAGTTCCTGTAATATTGGTTGTCCATCCGGCAGGTAAACTTGCGGCTGAAGAAAAACTATTAAAGTCATACGAGGTGGGCAACGACGCCTGACCGAATCCGAAGGTTGCAAACGCCATAAGCGCAGCGAGGAGGGTAATTTGTTTTTTCATTTTTTAGCCGCAATAGCCATGCGGAGGCGGTCTTGTTTGTATTATTTGGTTACAACGGAAGTGAATCTGTTTTTTCTATTTTCGAAATTCTTTGTCAATTAATTTTTAATTTAAAACCTTGTACATATTCCAAATCCTACTTGTACAAATGAAACATTGATTTTATAATCATTCACAGTTCTTGAGTAGGAATTATTTCCGGTAACGATCTGTTCCATTCCTGTTGCATTTGCTGCAGCACTGCAATACCCAAGGTTAAAAGACAGCAGGGTTCTGTTTCCCAAGAGGTAATTTATTTTAAGCGCTTCGCGGTGGGCAAATGCAAAATTTCTTTTAGATACATTTCTTGTCTGAAAAGTAAGGTTATCAATTCTTACGCTATAAACTACATCGGGTGTTATGCAATAATCTGCCCCTGCCAATAGTTCAGGTTCAAGTCCTAGTTTTTTACTTTCTCCAAACCAGAACTGGTAACTGATACCTCCAAGCAAAAAACAATTTTTCCACTTTGCCTCACGCGAGCCCGAAGTTATATTTGAAAGACCTACCTGCTGTTCCGTAATTTTTTCAATTTGCGAAGCCAGCTTCTGATGGTTAATTGAATTTATTACATAAGAAAAATCTGCTTTTATACACAGATTTTTCACAATTCTGTAACTATATCCGGCATTTAACCCAAAGCCCGTTTTGGAATAACCCGAGGCAGCATTTGCATTATCTACCGAGCCAAATACACCAACGGGGTTTGCAAAAAACATCCCAAAATGAACAGAGCATTTTAAAGAATCTTTTGCTGAAAGCGAATCGTTCTGAGCTGAACTTTTACCTGCACCTAAAACAAACAGGAATGCAAGCAACAGCTTCGTAAAAAAAACAGGTTTATAATTTCTGATCATTACAGCCATTGAACATTTAATTTTAAATACAAATTCTGAGAAGCATTATTTATGTAAATAACAGTAGGAAGCGCCCCGCCAAAATAACTTGAAGGTACCAAAGAAACACTACCTATAAGATCTGCAGGACCGGTGGCATTTTTATTGTAAATATTTAAAGCAAAAGAATCAAGCATAGATACTCCTGATATAGCAGAGGAAATCGTAAACGATTTAATTCCGGTTGGATATTTTATTATGTAAGGTGCCGCAGCAAGATTTAATTTAACAGGGTAAATACCTGCCACGGTAGACGGAGCAGAAGACCAACCTGTGCTGTTAAGGGTATCCATTACCATAATTGCACCATCAGTCATCTGACAAAAAACATCGGCGCCCGTTGTTCCGTTCCAGAAAGCGGTGGTTGAAGGATTAATGAAAGACATGGTATCAATGGTAATGGAAGTAATTTTTAAACCATTGGGAGCGGTGCGCAATTGAAAAGGCACAACCAATGTATTTGTTCCTGAACTATTAGATGAAGTGAGCACAATTGATCCGTAAGGAATAGCAAAAGAAAAATTGAAAACAGGATCTTTTGAAGTTGAAAGCAACGAATCTGCCATTGAGGGCCTTCTTAAATACCATGCGTAATTAATTGCCAGCGAAGTCTTATTGCTTACTTTAACAGTTGATGGTAAATAATAATACACTGTATCAATATTGGGAAAGCCACTTTGAGTACCGGCAGGACTAATGAAACTAAAGGTTGAAACAGGATTAAAAATACTATCCGGAAATTGTTGCGTGGAAACAACCGGAATTGCTGTTGCGCTTTCTTTTTTGCAGGAAACAAATCCAAT
>JACMLS010000686.1 GCA_014379485.1 Bacteroidia bacterium
AAAGGCGGTGATTTGAAAGAAGAACTGAAACAGTTTAAAAATAAAACGAGGGTGTTTGAAATTTCTGAGTTTTTTGACGGAGAATTTTTTGAGACTAAGAAGATCGTTTATCTTAAGATTTAGTTTTTATTGGAAAACAAAACTGAAATAAAATGTCCGAAATGCCACTCATCAGATCTCAAAGTGAATGTCATTACTATTGATTGCAAAACATGCAACAATATTTTTATTCCGGAAGACGGAAAAATTTTCCTTTCTGATACGAATAAAGAAACCATTTCTTCAACATCGCTTTCTGCTTTTGACAGAAAAATCTTGAATATTTGTAGAATGGAAGGAGCTATACAGGCAATAAAATTCTGCAAAGTATCACAAAACTGGGGATTGAAGGAGAGTAAAGATTGTGTAGATAAACTGTTGGATGAAAACCCATCTATTTTCAACTGAATAGGCTTAAGAAGGGAGCTTTATACTTTGTTCGTGTCTTATCAAGTTTTCGGGATCGTATTTCTTTTTTACTTGTTGAAGTCTTGAATAATTTTCTCCGTAATAGGCGGTTTCCCAGTTTTTAAATCCGAGGTCGGGGTAGTTGAAATATTCTCTTTTTATTCCGTTGTTTTGAAAAATATCGCGCACTTCTTGGTAGGCGTTGATCATTTTTTCTCCCTGCTCTTCTTTTTTCCAATAGGTTTGCAGTTCTGAGAGGTAATGAAATTTGCGATGCGGAAATGCCGAACCTTTTTCAAATTCAGCGTCATCAATTTTTCCTCCCAAAGTTCCTATAGATAAAAGCATTCCCGGCGTATTTTGAATTTTTTCTATTGTAGGAATAATGAATGACCTGAGTTCCTCAAAATCTTTATACAAACCTACCGAAGAATTTTTTGCGTAAACAGGAGTCTGAACGCCATAAAAATTCTGAACGGCAGATTCAAGTTTTTGCGGTTTTCCCAATGAAACTTTTTCTGTTAAGGCAGAAAACTGCTCAACAATATTTTTTACTTCTTCCGTTTCTTTTTCAAAATTGGTGAATAAAATAAAACAGGTTTTGCTGCTCACAATAAAAACAGAAAAGCAGGAATGAGGAAGGTCTTTTGTAAGATCAAACCACTTACTCATAAGATCTGCCGCGTCTTCTGCAGAGGTTTTAAATTTTCTGAACCTATGCGAGGTCATTGTTGCGGGCGCTTTATGCGTTTGAAATTTCATGGAAGTAATGACACCGAAATTTCCGCTCCCTCCTCCTCTGCAGGCCCAAAGCAATTCCGGATCGTCTTTTGAATTCACCAAATTTCCTTTTCCGTCAACCATTGTCACTTCCAGTAAATGATCGCAGGTTAAACCCCACTTTCTTGCATACATTCCGTATCCACCGCCTAAGGATAATCCGGCAACTGCAACGCCCCCGCAAGAACCGCCCGGAAGAATTTTTCCTTCTGGTAATAACGTTGCATACAATTCTGCCAAGGTAGAAGCTGGCCCAAGATTTATCTGATCGTTCTCTAAATATTCTATTGTTTTAAATTTAGAAAGATTAATAACCATTCCGCCATCATTAGCAGAAAGTCCTTCTAAACTATGTCCGCCGCTTTTTACAGCAACAGGTAAATTATTTTTTTTTGCGTAATTGATTGCGTGCACCACACCTTTTTCATTTTCGCACAAAGCAATTATTGCCGGAAATTTGTTGAAGCGTTTATTATGCCCATGCCTTAATTCTTCGTATTGCAGATCGCCTTTTTTTATAAAAGTTACGTTTTCGTTTGAGATTAAAGGCTCGTCAGTTTTATTTTCTGAAAGCGGAACAGAATCTTTTTTGGGTTTTGGTTTTTCGTTTTGGTCTGTGTCTGTGCTATTTTTATCGGGATCGATTCCGCAGGCGCTGAGAAAAATTCCGGTTGCACCTATTGCGAGCAAACGGATAAACTCCCGACGTTCAAGGTTCAGATTATCTTCAAATTTTCTCAAAGCAGGCAAGCATTAGTGATAAAGAATAAACCAAATTTAAAAATATAAAACAATTCAGCTAAAATCTTTTGAAATTTGGCGGAAAATGGCTGAGAAATAAAACTGAGAAAGGCCCGCAAACCTGCGAATATCAAGGCTTAAGGGGTTTACAACCCTTTCAAAAATAAAAATCAGAAAATCCCTTTTTCTATCTCAAACATTTATTAAATTCGTAATCTACGAATCGCGAATTTTTACGAATGTTACGAATTCAACTACCAATCCAAAATATCAAATCCTAACTATTAACTGATAACGAATAACAAATAACTAAACAATGGCTTACGATATAGAAATGATCAAAAAAGTTTACGCGAATATGCCTTCGCGTGTAGCTGCAGCACGTACAATGCTTGGCAGACCTCTTACCTTGGCAGAAAAAATTCTTTATTCGCATTTGGCAGATTCACTTCCTGCAAAAGCTTACGAGAGAGGAAAATCTTATGTGGATTTTAATCCGGACAGAGTTGCTATGCAAGATGCTACTGCACAAATGGCGCTTTTACAGTTCATGCAATCCGGCAGACCAAGAGTTGCTGTTCCATCTACAGTGCATTGCGATCATTTGATCACGGCAAAAAACGGTGCGGCTGATGATCTTGCTTTTGCAACAAAAGAAAGTAAAGAAGTTTTTGATTTTTTAGGGTCTGTTTCAAATAAATACGGAATCGGGTTCTGGAAACCGGGCGCAGGAATTATTCACCAGGTTGTATTGGAAAATTACGCTTTTCCAGGCGGAATGATGATCGGAACCGATTCGCACACTGTAAATGCAGGCGGATTAGGAATGGTTGCAATAGGAGTTGGTGGAGCCGATGCCTGTGATGTAATGGCGGGTTTGGTTTGGGAATTAAAAATGCCGAAACTAATTGGAGTAAAGCTTACAGGAAAATTAAACGGATGGACAGCGCCTAAAGATGTTATTTTAAAAGTTGCAGGAATTCTTACGGTAAAAGGAGGAACTGATGCAATTGTAGAATATTTTGGTGAAGGAGCAACTTCAATGAGCTGTACAGGTAAAGGAACTATTTGCAACATGGGTGCAGAGATCGGAGCTACTACTTCTACTTTTGGATACGATGCTTCTATGGAGCGCTACTTAAAAGCTACCGGACGTGCAGACGTTGCTGAACTTGCCAACGGAGTAAAAGAACATCTTACTGCTGATGCGGAAGTGTATTCAGATCCTGCAAAATATTTTGACCAGGTAATTGAAATTGATCTCTCAACTTTAGAGCCGCACGTTAACGGACCCTTTACTCCGGATCTTGCAACACCAATTTCTCAGTTAAAAGAAGCAGCTTTGAAAAACGGATGGCCGACAAAAATTTCTGTGGGACTTTTAGGTTCCTGTACAAATTCATCTTACGAAGATATTTCGCGCGCAGTTTCTCTTGCAAAGCAGGTTTCTTCAAAAAATTTAAAAGCAAAATCAGAATATTTAATAAACCCGGGCTCAGAGCAAATTCGTTTTACAATTAAACGCGATGGTTTTTTAGATGTGTTTGATTCTATAGGAGCAAAAGTATTTACAAATGCCTGCGGAC
>JACMLS010000687.1 GCA_014379485.1 Bacteroidia bacterium
TCAAATTTTCTTATATCATCGCCATCCGGATTTGTGTGGCTTAGCAACGACCACACATTTTTTATTTTATCTTTTTTAATATAGAGTAATCCGCTTCCAAACGGTGCGGCCATCCATTTATGCAAAGAAACTGCGGCGTAATCTGCACCCGTATCAGGAAGTTTAAAATCTAACTGCGCAAAAGAATGTGCGGCATCTACAATAACCTCGCAACCTTTTTTGTGCGCCATATCTGCAATTGCTTTGGCGGGTAATAATTGCCCCGACCAATTGATCATGTGAGTTATGTGTACAATTTTTGTTTTTTCTGTAATTGCTTTCTCGTAAATAGAAACCACCTCATTATCATTCTCACAGATCAGCGGCAGATCTATCCACACTAATTTTACCCCGTCTCTTTTTTCGCGCTGTTTCCAGGCATTCATCATATTCGGATAATCGTACTTGCTCAAAACAATTTCATCTCCGGCTTTTAAATTCAAACCAAAAATTACGGTGTTCAGGCCTTCAGTAGAATTTCTGTTTATTGCAATTTCATCGGCAGATGTTCCGGCAAGTTCGGCCAGTTTTTTTCGCAAAGGCTCTCTTCCTGCATCTAATGTTCTCCACATATAAAAAGAAGGAGCTTCGTTGCACATCTGGTAATAACGAATGTGCGCATCCTGTACCTGTTTTGGTTGCGGACTAACGCCCCCGTTATTCAGGTTTATCATGTTTGGGTTTACAGTAAAACATTCTCTTATATACGCCCAAAAATCATCATCGGAATTAAACGAAGAAGGAATTTTTGTTTCAGGAAAATTTTCTGTGATAAGTTCCGCGGCATTAATTGCGGGAGCAAGGGCGCTCAGGCCAATGATCCCGGCTGTTTTTTTTACAAAATTTCGCCGTGATTGCATAAAGGGGGTTTGCAACGCGAAAGATAAGAAAATTGACAGAATTTTTTTTTGTGGACACGTATATTTTAGACCACTGGGCGTTAATATTCTTTGATTAATCGCTTTTTTATTTTAATTATGTGTTATTATAGAGTTTTATGGATTTACAGCACTTAATACACAACTTTTTCTCTCCACCTGTACCTTTCTTTTTCGTTGGCTTACTGGCGGTAATTTTTAAATCAGATCTTGAGATTCCGGGCGAGGTCTCCAAATTTATTTCGCTTTATCTTTTAATGGCTATTGGATTTAAAGGTGGAGTTGAGTTGTATGAAAGTGGTTTAACAACAGAAGTTGTTCTCGTAATTATTTCGGCTTTATTACTCTCAATAATTATTCCCATCTACAGTTTTTTTATTTTAAGAAAAAGATTAGATGTGCCCAACAGCGCAGCCCTTGCAGCAGCCTTTGGTTCAGTAAGCGCTGTTACTTTTATTACGGCAACAAATATTCTTTCAATTGCCCAGGCAGAAATAAATGTTTTGCATCCGCTGGATACCAGTATGAAAGCCGGTGGCCACATGGTTGCAGCTATGGCCTTAATGGAATCTCCCTCTATTATTATTGGTGTTTTATTGTACAGAAAGTTTTCCGGACAAAAAGATGGCCATCACCTTGAGATGAAAGAACTTTTGCGCGAGGCGTTTTTAAATGGTTCTATTGTTGTTTTATTAGGAAGTTTATTGATCGGATTAGTTTCTCATGAACACGGAGCAAAAATAATGGAACCTTTTACCGGCGGAATTTTTAAAGGAATGCTTTCTTTCTTTTTATTGGATATGGGAGTAGTTGCCGGAAAAAGAATTTCTGCACTTAAAGAAGCAGGTTGGTTTTTAATTGGCTTCGGTGTGTTAATGCCTTTATTAAATGCAGCTGTTGGAATTGGAATTTCACTGCTGATAGGATTAGACCAGCCCAACTCGTTTATGTTTACGGTTCTTTGTGCAAGCGCCTCTTACATTGCAGTGCCCGCGGCCATGCGTATTGCAATACCAGATGCAAACCCCGGCATTTATGTTCCGGTTGCACTGGCCATTACTTTCCCGTTTAATATTATTGCCGGCTTACCTTTGTATTACTGGATACTTGAAAGAATTCACGGAGTTTAAAAAAAATCACCATGGAAAACGACATTAAAAAATTAGAAATTATTACCGATTATTCTTATTTGCGCGTACTCATTAAATTATTTGATGATCACAATATAAACGGCTACACAATTATTAAAGACGTAATGGGAAAAGGAACCCGCGGTAATAAAGACGGGCACGGAATTTCCGGCGGATTTAAAAACTGTTATGTAATGGTTTGCTGCGATGAAACAGAAGCAAATAGAATTGCAGATCTGATCAAGCCATTGCTTGCCCGCTCAGGCGGCATCTGTATTGTTACAGACGCCCATTGGGTTATTCATTAGTTAGTTTAGTTCGTAAGGGAGTTTTGTCCGTAGTATAAGAATGCAGTATAAGTATAAGGACTGCGTGGCAAAAAAAACTCTCTCACATAAAAGCACCCTTATACTTTATACTTACTCCTTATACTGTCTGAAATCAATCTCACATAAAAACAAAAAAATGAAAAAGCTATTACTCACTCTCGTTTCCCTATCACTAACGTCTTTATCTTTTGCGCAATGGACAGATCAGGCAACCGGATTCGGAACTCCTTCTCGCGGAGTAAATTCAATTAATATTGTAGATGCAAATACAGTTTGGGTTGGTTCTTATGACGGAACAAATACTTCTAATTACATAACAGATTTTTCTAAAACCA
>JACMLS010000073.1 GCA_014379485.1 Bacteroidia bacterium
AAGAAAAAGGCGGCACCACCATGAACCTGCAGATCTGGAAAGGACTCTCCAAATTAAATCCCGAAGACTGGTTGTTTAAAGGTGGATAGCGTCCGCGCGTTTCGAGCGTCCCGCGAGAAACAAACTCACCGGGCCTCTGACCCCGCAATTAATTTAAAGGTCAGAATTTTATTTTCAGAATAAAATTTCTACGGATTGAACGCCTTTTTTCTCACAATAAAATTCTTCAAATGCCGTTGATTGGGATACCTGCCGCTTAATATTTATCTTTAAAGGTTAAACAATTTTTGCACCTTTTTTGAAGCGGCTTTTAATCATATCAATCTTTTCTTTTTTCTCTTTTGTTTCGTTGGGACAATTCAACAACCTGCGCAGTAAAATTCTTGTATTAAAAAAAGACACGCTGGTTTTTGATTCGCTTTCTATTGTAAACGGAAGTCTGAATTTTGCAAACCCTGCAGATTCCAATAAATATAAAATTGATCTTGCTTCAAAAAAAATATTCAAAATAAAATCAGATACCATTTCAGATACTGTAAGGTTTACTTACAGGGTATATGCATTTGATTTTGAAAAAAAATATTTTCATAAGGATATTGTTAAGCTCAATAAGGATATGGCTTTTCCTAACAACCCGTTCAACATTGCCTTCAATAAAGAAACTGATAAACCAAAAAACGCTTTTGAAACAGATGGCCTTACCAAAAACGGAAGTATAAGCCGCGGAATCAGTTTTGGAAACAACCAGGATGTTGTGGTGAACAGCAATTTAAATTTGCAGGTAAGCGGAAAGCTGAGCAACAACATAGAACTATCGTTAGCTGCAACAGACAACAACATTCCCATACAGGCTGATGGCAATACGCAGCAGTTGCAGGAGTTTGATAAAGTGTATATACAGCTGAATGATCAGTCGTCTAAATTAATTGTAGGAGATTTTCAGCTGAGCAGGCCTAACAGTTATTTTATGAACTTTTACAAAAGAACACAGGGAATGTATTTTACAAATACTACCGGAATTAAATTTTATCCGGTTACAAAAAAAGACGAGACTCCAAAAATGAAATCTTCCATTACGAGCTCATTTTCAGGAGCGGTATCAAAAGGAAGATTTGCGCGTAATGTAATACAGGGAACAGAGAATAACCAGGGGCCCTATCGTTTAAGAGGCGCTGACAATGAATTATTCATCATTGTACTTTCAGGAACAGAAAAAATTTACATTGACGGAAAAGTGCTTACGCGCGGGCAGGAAAACGATTATGTAATTGATTACAATAATTCTGAAATTACATTTACATCGCGAAACATTATTACAAAAGACAAACGGATCATAGCAGAATTTCAGTATGCAGAAAGAAATTATGCGCGCGCACTTTATTTTGCATCGAGCGAGTACAAGTCAGAAAAATTTAAGATCAATTTTAATTATTACCAGGAAAGCGACAACAAAAATAAAACCTTGCAGCAATCGCTTTCCGATCCTGAAAAATTACTGCTTACAAAGATCGGCGATACACTAGAAAATGCGGTAACGCCAGGTTATTCACTTTCAGAATTCAACACCACAGAAGTTTTTTATCACAAATTAGATTCTGTGATAGGAGCCACAACTTATACCAATGTTTTTGTTTATTCTACAAACGCTGACAGCGCAAAATACAGGGTAAAATTTTCTTACCTGGGGCCGGGAAAAGGAAATTACAAGCAAACACAAACCACTGCAAACGGAAGAGTTTACCAATGGTA
>JACMLS010000688.1 GCA_014379485.1 Bacteroidia bacterium
CTTCCTTCTCAATTGTTTTTAAAAACTCTTCGATGTCTTTATCTAAACGTAAATACACATCCTCTACTTCTATTGCGCGCAAACCGTAAGCGTGTGCAATAATGTCTGTAGAAGAAAAACTTACACATAACATATCCGGAAATTCATCTTTACCTAATTGCTCATTTTTTAAGCATTCAATAGCAAGATCTTTTGTTATACTGTTTCCGTAAGGCGTGTAAGCAATTGCTTCGAATTTCTTTTTCTCAATGATCTTAGTATAATCATACGGAAAAACAGGAGCCATATCAGGCTGAGTAGATGCAAATTCGTATTTACTGTTGTCTTCTAAACTTTCTGTGTATTGTGCAATTGGCAAAAGCGTGTTCCAGCCTTTTTGCAAATAAGTAAGTGCAGGTTTTTTATCGTTGAAATTTTTTACCCAGACCGGAAGCTCTGTCATGTAATGAGATGAAGTTACAAATCCACCAACACTTCCGTCGAACCAGAAAGCGCCGTTTGCAGTATGGCCTGCAGGTAAAATAGAAGAACGTTCTTTTAATGCAATACCAAATGTTTTTGATTTTTTTAAATTACTCAAACGCAACTGGTCTGCAATTGTTGTAGTCAGTAATCTTTTTGGCGACATTCTGCCTTTCGCATTATCTGTACCAACCGGTTTTACAAGACTGTCTTCTACACAATACAAAACAGAACCGGTAGCACGGTCATACCAGTTGTTTGAAATGATGCCATGTGTTGCGGGCGTTGTGCCTGTGTAAATAGAAGTGTGGCCCGGTGCAGTGTAAGTTGGAACGTAATTGTAATGTGTGTTCTTGCAAAGAAAACCCTGTGTCACTAATTTTTTAAAACCACCTTCTCCAAATTTATTCCAGTAGCGCCATAAATAATCGTAACGCATCTGGTCTACAACAATTCCAACAACTAATTTAGGTTGCTGCAATTTAGAACCCGGCTTTGCAGCGTTTGGATTTTGACCAAAAAGAAAACAAGTGCTCAGCAGAAGTAAAAAAGCTATATATTTTTGTTTCATATTTCAATACAATGATAAGTAAAAAACGGCATTTTTTTTGATCTTTTCAATTAAAGAAATGCAAATGAATTCAGAATAAAGAAATGTAGAATTAACTTACATCTCACTTATCCAGTTTCTCAAAAACAGAATCGTTGCTTTTAAATTCAGGCACAAGGTCTTTCATTGCGGAACACCATTTATCAGAACTTCATTTAATTTCGTTACTTTAGATGCATACCAATGCTTATGTTCGAATTATTTTCTCTCTTTTAGAATTTCAGCTTAACAAACCCAGACCTGAAGCTATGAAAAAAAAGATTAAAATAACCCTTTGGATTTTGATTGGTCTTGGTATTATTACCATTGGGGTCTGTAAGTATTGGGAAAAGAGATGGGAAGTGGGAGTGCGTAAGGGGTTTGCCGATGCCAGAGTTGAGGAATTAGAAAGTTATGTAAAGGCAACAAAGCGATTGCCTTTGTTTTATAAAGAATTAGCAGAAATTTATGGCCAGGTCGACAGCATTTTGCCTGCAAGGCTTAAAAGGATACGTACAGCAGAAGAAGAGTACATAAGATTTCTGAATTCAAAAGAGGAGTATAACATAAAGTTGTTTCCTTATGAAATACTGGAACAGTCAGCTAAATGGAAAGAGAAAGATACACTTCCCCTCAGAATTTATTTTCCCTGGAGCGAACTTCATTATTATTACTGGACGGTCTTCCCTGTAGCTGATACTCTGCTGGCCCGGGATGGGCATAGCGTCGACGATATACTGCTTGAGGTTAACGCATGTTTTGTGGAGTTACCCGATCCGGCAAAGGACAGGTACCTTCATATACTAAAGAAAACCTCAGAGGACCGGCTGTCGGAGATTAAGGCGAAGGAATCCATTGAATTTGATGCCAAGGGGAAAGCGCGTTTACAAAACAACTTTGATGCAGAGATGTTCAACGGCGTACTCATTGTTTACGATCTTAAGAAAAAAACAATTGCACTGTCTTTTCCTATCAGTTTTTCAAATTCAGAGCATATCAGGGTTCAAGCGGAGAATATGTTTTCAATGAAAGACAAGTTTCCGACGGCCTTTATAAAGGATCTTGCAAACAATTGCTCCAAAGAGCTTAAACGGCTGTATAACGACAGTCTTGGTATCGAGAAAACTTTCATTTCAGTAAATGACAATACAATTTATGTAGATTCAGGGGAAAATTAGCTACTTATCCAGTTTCTCAAAAACAGAATTATTGCTTTTAAATTCATGAACCAGCTCCTAATTCAAAATATACCGTTGCCTGGAGCGCATCAAGATTATTAAGTGATACCTTATAGCTGGTAGCAACGTAATTCCTGAAAAATTCAGACAGGGTTTTTTTATCTTTTTCTGTGAGCAGATTGTTGTTAAAAAAGATTTCCGGTGCTTTGAAAGCATTAGGATAATATAATTTTAATTCTACCGGACCTTTTTTTAATAAGATCTTATTTATTTTTTTTTCTGCCTTTTCAAAACCGGGTTCTTTATCATAAAACGAAATTTTAAGACCATTTATATCTTTAAGGTTCTTCATAAAATCCATCCCGGTTTTTTCTGGCGGATAAGGAGAGCTTTCTTCAATTGCCACAACGTTCATTACATTGATTTCGTTGTTATCTTTCTCTTCTGCAACTGGTTTTTTAACAGGAGGTTTGTCAAATTTTTTTTCGCTCTTCAGAATTCCCAATGAGTCAAATTCTTTCCATGTTCCGGTTTCTTTTCCAAAATAATAATTCTCTTCTTTTTGTAATTTCCCGTTTTTGTGGTATTTCCTGTATACGCCATGTTTTTCTCCCTCAGTGTAATTTGTTTCTGATTCTTTGTTGCCGTTCTTATACCAGGTTTGGCTTAAACCGTTTGGCAAACCGTTTTTATAATTACAAATCAGCAATGGAATTCTTTTATCAGAATAGACAATATATTTCCCGTTTTCCTTACCGGCTTCATTGTACTCCTGTTCCTTAAACAAGGTTCCGTTTTCGTAATATTCAAGAAATTTTCCAGTTATGTTTTTATTTGCATAAGTGAAAATTCTGAATTGATTTCCGTTTGTGAACCATGATTTAAAAACACCGTCGTGCCCAC
>JACMLS010000689.1 GCA_014379485.1 Bacteroidia bacterium
GCCAACTGAAAGCTTTTCCTGTCGCACAGTCAGCCCCTCATGCCGGAAAACTATCTTTCGCACCGAATGGCCAGTTACAGCGCACACGGCGGCCCAAGCGTTTTGATTTCGATATTAAAAAATGGTTTTTATCTTGACGCACATGCGCTAGCTATCGGGATCGCAAATTAACACAGTTTGAAGGCTCAGATTTTCTCTATTATGCACAAAAACGTGCCCTTACATATTAAACTGAATCGTATCCTTTTTATATCTTTACTTTCTAATGAAAAAGAATATTTTCAAATCTTTTATTTCCTTAAGGAAACACTGTCTTTTTGTGTTTTTAATACTCTTTTCTACCTTATGTGGAAATAAAATTTACGCTGCCAATATAGATTCCTTACTTAATGTTTTAAAAACAGCCAAAGATACTGCGCGCATACAAACGCTTGTTGCTATTGCAGGGTATTATGGGCAGGAAGGAAATGATAAAGCGCTTGAATACCTTAAAGAAATAAGTGTTTACGCTGAAAAAGAAAACAGCGATAAATACAGGGCCAAAATACCGTATTTACGCGGCGTTTATTTTTACGGTAAGAACGATTTAAAAAATTGCCTTGCAGAATATCAGAAAGCCCTGGTACTTTATGAAAAAATAAAAGACCAGAAAGAACTTGCGCGTGTGCATAATAACACAGGGCTGGCTTATAACCAAACAGGAGAACCGGAAAAAGCCCTTTCGCATTACGTGCTTGCTTTAGAAATAAGAAAAACGCAAAATGACAGCCAGGGAATAAGCCGTACGCTGAACAATATGGGTATGGCTTATATGGAAAAGGGCGATTACAAAAAATCTATTGAGTGCCTGCAAAAATCAATTTCTATTGACGAAGCGATGGGCAATGGAAAGGGCGTTGGAACCAACTATACCAACCTGGGCAATACGTATAGTATGATCGATCAACCCAATGAAGCTCTTTCCTGCTACCAGAAAGCGCTAAGCAGTTTTTTATTAGTTGACGACAAAAAAAGAATCGGTAATTCATACAACAACATCGGAACCATTTATCAGAAAATTAAAAGGTACGACGATGCAGAATTTTATCACAAAAAAGCACTTGAACTCAGAACAGAGATTAAGGATGAAAAAGGTTTGGGTTCTACCTACACCAATCTGGGTATTTTAGAAAACTATAGGGGAAATTACGCTGCCGCCCTGCCTTATCTTGAGAAAGCGCTTGAGACAAAAGAAAAATTCGGAGATAAATATTCCATTATCTCAACACTTACCTCTCTTAGTGAAACGGAATTGAAAATGCTTAGAATTCCTCTTGCAGAAAAACATGTACTGAGAGCAATTAAACTATCAGAAGAGATCAAAGCTCCGGGACAATTAAAAGACGCGTTGATCCGCGCATCAGAAATTGAAGAGGTAAAAGGAAATCATAAACTTGCAATAGAGTATCTGAAAAGATCTGTTGCATTGAAAGATTCACTTTTTCAGAGCGAATCGTACAAAAAAATTGCGGAGATGGAAGCTAAATTCCATAATGAAGAAAAACAAAAAGAGATAGAATTATTTAAGGCAGAAAGTGAACTTGCAGCAATTGCAAAGAAAAAAACAAGTACAATTTTACTTATAATTTCTATTGCTGGAATTATTTCTTTGGTACTTGTGATTATTGCAATTATTGGAAATGTACAAAAGAAAAAAGCGAACAAAGATCTTGCAAGAAAAAACAAAGAGGTAAATGAAAAAAATGAAGAGATCACTATTCAGAAACTAATTATTGAAGAAAAAAACAAAGACATACTTGACTCAATACAATACGCCAAAAGAATACAGGAA
>JACMLS010000690.1 GCA_014379485.1 Bacteroidia bacterium
AAACAACAAATTAATGTTAAAATAAAATCAGCACTGTAACTTCTTATCAGAACAACGATATAATGTTACAGGGCTTTTATAGCCCTTCCGGACAAACCGGGAGGGTTTTTTGTTTAACAGCACTGATTTATTACTTTTTACTTAAGAATTTTTTACTTTTTTTAATCTCTCTACTAACAATTTTCTGTTTAAAAGTACGTATGAGTAAAACCTTACTCCACCTTAATTGAAACTACTTTCGTGTAGAATTATTTAATACGTACTATTATGCTCTCATTTTTTTTGCAAACCATTATTCCTGATTCCGTAAAAAATCTTGCGGACACTGTTACTAATGCAGTAAGCGGAATTAACCCCGGGACCACGGAAAAGGGTGATGATGCTTTTTCTGTTTTTTCTATGCTGGTCAACGGAGGACCAATGATGATTCCGATAGGCGTATTATTTGGCCTTGCTCTTTTCATCTGGATCGACAGGTTAATTGTAATAAGTAAAGCTTCAAAGAAAAACGCACAATTGTTAGGCAGTATTGCCGGCCTGGTAAACAAGGGAGATATTGACTCGGCAAGGGCAATGTGTAAGATGAGCGCTACGCCAGAAAATGTAATGCTTGACAAGGGGTTATCAAGAATAGGAAATCCAGCTCCGGAAATAAAAGAAGCAATGGATACCGCAGGCAAAGTAGAATTGGGAAGATTAGAAAGAAGATTGGGCATATTGAATATTATTGGAAGAATTGCACCTATGTTTGGTTTTATCGGAACAATTTTCGGGGTAATTAAAATCTTCTTTGAGATTGCGCAGGCAAAAACCGTGAACATTGAGGTGATCTCTACAGGTTTGTACCAAAAAATGGTTTGTAGTGCAGGCGGTTTGGTGGTTGGAGTACTTGCCTTTGTATGTTACCATTGGATGATGTCTTTAATTGATAAACTTGCTTTGAGATTAGAAGAGAGTCAGATGAAATTTATGGATATTTTGCAAGAACCAAGTAAAACACATGTGTAATTTATTTTTTTTAGCATCTAAATAACAGAAAATGGCTTTAAGACGCGCGCGCAGAGAATCTGAAGTGAGTACAGACTCGCTTAGTGATATTATGTTCTTTCTATTACTTTTCTTTTTAATACTCTCAACTATGGTGAGCCCCAATGCAATTAAAGTGAATTTGCCTGATGCAAACCCAAAGCCATTGGTACAGACAGGAGAGCCCATTCACTTAACAATGACCGATGCAAGAAAATATTTTGTAAACCAGAAAGAAACAGATTTAAATGGGATCGAAAATCTTCTTAAAGCAGAAATACAAAAAGCCACGCTGGCAAAAAAAGAACCTGCAATAATTATACATGTAGACAGAACTTTGCAGTACCAGGATTTTATTGATGTGTTGGAAATTGGAAATAAGTTGAATGTGAAAATGGTGTGTGCTACAAAATCATCTAACGGATAATACAATGCTAACGAGACAAGAAGAAAATAAAGCCAGCACAATTGCGGCGATAACCAGTACAGCCATTATAGGTGGCCTTATAGTTTTACTGATTTTTTGGATGATTCCTATTCCTGATCCTCCGTTCTCTGATATTGAGGTTCCGGAAGGAGCTGAGCAAGGTGGAACTGAAGTTAGTTTAGGAACCGATATGACGGGATGGGGAAAAATTTCGGAGTATAAGATAGAAGCCCAGGCATCAACACCTGCAACAAATGAAAATTCAACTCCGCCTTCAAATAATAATAACGAAATTGTTTCTAATGTTGGTGTAAATATTAATCAGTCAAATTCAAACACTACTCACACCACCACAGCAAATAACAACAACACTAACACAAATAACAACCCGGTAAAGAACTATGCAAATGCGCTGAACAACGCAAACAATAGTCAGGGAAATAACATTAATAATCCACATGGAGTTTTAGGTCAGCCCGATGGAAGTATTACCGGGGGAGCAACAGGAACAGGTACGGCAACAGGCGGAACCGGAAATACAGGAACCGGAACTGCTACCTCAGGAACTTACGGGCCATCAGGCGGAATAAAATTCGGAAGAAAACTAAGAACACTTCCCTGTAAAGTAGATGATTCAAATGCAGAAGGAGTGGTTGAGGTGATTATTAAAGTTGATAAGGATGGAAATGTAATTGATGCAGATCCGAATGGACCTGGAACAGACACTTCTAATTCCGGCTTAAAATCAAAAGCAAGGCAGGCAGCTTTTTGCGCGAAGTTTGAAGCTTGTAAAGAAGCTGATTGTCCGGCTGTGAGCAAGGGTTCTATTATTTTTAATTTTGTTTACGGGGGCAAATAATTTTTTAATTTTTACTTCTTCCTGCAATCAGAATCTTTCCCATCTTTGTATGGGAATTTTTGTTTCCTTAAGTTTTAAAATGCCACAGATTGCTTTTGAGCTATGAATTATTCTGCCACCTTAAACTATTTGTATGAGCAATTGCCCATGTTTCACCGTATAGGCGCTGCTGCGTACAAAGCTGATTTAGACAATACGCTTGCCATTTGTAAATTTTTAAAACATCCCGAAAAAAAATTTAAGAGTGTGCATGTTGCCGGCACAAACGGAAAGGGGAGTACCAGCCACATGTTAGCCGCTGTGTTGCAGCAGTGCGGATATAAAACCGGTTTGTATACTTCGCCACACTTACTTGATTTTCGTGAGCGCATTCGTGTAAACGGAAAAATGATTCCGAAAAAATACATTGTAGATTTTGTAGAAGAACACAAAAGTAAATTCGAAAAAATACAACCTTCTTTTTTTGAGTGGACGGTTGGTCTGGCCTTTGATTTTTTTGCGAAAGAAAAAGTTGACATAGCCATTATTGAAACGGGATTGGGCGGAAGGTTGGATTCTACCAATGTAATTTCTCCGCTGGTTTCTGTGATCACGAATATCGGGTATGATCATATGAATCTTTTAGGCGATACCTTAGAAAAAATTGCAGGAGAAAAAGCGGGCATCATAAAAAAGAAAACGCCTGTTGTAATTTCTGAGCGACAAAAAGAAATACAGAAAGTGTTTATTAAGAAAGCAAAAAAAGAAAACGCAGAAATTATTTTTGCGCAGGATGAGTTTATTTCTTTTTTTCACCATTTAAAAAACCGGGAAGCAGAAATTTGTATGGTGAAAAAAAGCAATGGAGATTTTGATGTGTTTAAATTAGATCTGCT
>JACMLS010000691.1 GCA_014379485.1 Bacteroidia bacterium
CGTAAGAATAGCAGGTATATAATGTTTCATATTTAAAAACAGCCTGTGCGGCATGAATTGATTTGGCCATATCTACGTTGCTTTGGTCGCTGCGGATTTAATACACGAATTAAAAACTAAAAAAGTGGGTCAATGAGTTTAAATCATCTATAAATGATGATTTTTTGCTGCTGAATTATTTTTTCATTCTCAGTCTTCAAAAAATATACCCCGTTTTCAAAATTTCCACAAAAAATATTTTTCTGATTACCCGAAAATTTTTCTTTCGAAACAACTCTTCCCTGCACATCGCACAAAGAAATAGTTCCGCTAAAATTTTCTTTAAAACGAATAGTAAAATCGTTTTGTGTTGGATTCGGAAACACTTCAAAATTATTTTCTTGCCGGGCAACAGAAGAAATTCCGGCAGTAAGATCAACCGGAAAACTTACGTAAGAAAAATTTGTACTGTTCATATAAACCGTATTGGTAGCCACAAGCGGATTTACCAAAGTATCTAAACCGTTTGGAGCAGGATACATGGTTCCGTTTGTATTCATATTACGGTTGTATTGCGGATAGTTGGAAGAAGAAACATCTACACGAATTTTATGTCCGGCAACAAATGTTATGGCGGTGTTCGCAAGATCAACGGTTGCAGAATAAATAGTACCCGGTATCATTGCTGCTGTATCAGAAGGAGTAAAACCATTTCTGAAACGCATTCTCACAATTCCTGTTTGCACCAGCATAGATTTTCCGTTCGCATCCACATCACACAAGCGAATGGCAAAGTCTGTGTCTTTTCTGTCTGAAGCAACTTTTAAATGAACCTGAATTTTTCCTTTTACAGTTACATCATTTGTAAGAGTGGGCGTAGAGAAAACCAAAATATCGCTTCTGTTTTCTACAGCAGTATCCTGTCGCCAGGGCCCTTGTAAAAGATCAGGACGTAAAATTGCGCCACCTATTGTTGGAGAAGGATTTTGCGGGTCGTATAAATAGTTTAAAGAATTTCCGCTTGTTGCCGGAACTGAATTGTCTAAAATTAAATTATCATGCAAATAATAATTTACCGTACTTAATCCTGACGGTGGCCACGAAGCGGTGTTGTGCCAGTTGTTTTCTCCCATCTGGTAATACTGAATGTAGGGTGTTGTATTCCAGTTGTTAGTTATTCCACGCAAGTGATAATCGAAAAACAAAAGCGCTAACGAATCGTTCCAATCTTCTGCGTTGTTGTAAGTCATTTGTCCCTGATTGGCAGTTCCAACGTGCGCGGCACCGCTTCCGCCATGCGCCCACGGGCCCATTAATAAACGATGCTGGTTTCTTACAGCAACCGGAGAAAGTGTTCTTATGCCCGCAAAAAAAGAAAGCATACTTTCAATATTATGATCATACCAGCCACCAATCATTAATGCAGGAACCGGAATACTATCCGGCCTGTTGGTTGTTGATTCAACAAAATTCCATGCAAAACTTTTAAAGGGGTACATTAAAATTCCGGCCGACATATTAAATCCTAAAGCATCTAATTGTTCAAGATATTCTGTGCGAATGCAACCACCCGGATAATAATCAAGATAATTTGTTTGCGGTGCAGCAACGAGCGGACAAATGCAGGTTAAGTTTGGCGGATATTCTTTTGCAGTATCGAATTGCACTTTTCCTAATGCGCTTGGGCCCCAGGTACCAATTTTCCCATCGCTCCATGATTGTGATGCGATCCACTGTACAATTTCTTTTCCGTCTTTTCCGCGGGTTGGCATTCCGGCATAAGCGGCAGAAATGTTTGCACCTGTTCCTCTCCAATCTGCAACTACAAAAATATAGTTGCTGCTGTTTATATTGTAGCCAACACCAAGCGGTAAACCAAAAAGCTGGAAACGCCATTTGCCATAAGGGGTTTGAATTAAAATAGTGGGGCATTGACCTGTACAACCTGCTGGTTTATATACATCGCAATGCAAATATTTTCCATCGCTTATTAAAACTGAATCAAAAATGGGTGTTAACTGTGCATTTATCTTTCCGATAAATAGAAAGAACAAAACGAGAGCGGAAATTTTTTTCATAGAGAGAAAAATTATTTTGAAGCAAGTTAGTGAATATTTTGTTTCTGTAAAGTCTGAACTGTTGTCAGACGATGAAAGGCCATAAAGGTTTAATGCTGCAATCCGGATCTTATTTCCGGCCTTGTTTTAATCTTTTCAGGTTTCTGTCAAAATAATTTTCGTGGGTAAGCAAGGCCTGTTGTATTCTTTGTGCATACCTGATACTGTCTAATATTTCTTTTTGTTTTTCTTCTACCAGGTGTTTTTGTTTTAATACTTCAATATTTTTTTCTTCAATTACATTTTTTTGTTTTTTAGTGATCCTGAAACGATTAAACATAAAGGCCCCGAAAATAAAAAGTAAAACTACTCCGCCAATTAAAACAAAGCGTTGGGTTTTTTCCTGCGCAAATTTAATATCGGTTAGTTTTTTTTCTTCTGCAACTTTCAGGCTATCAGCTAAAGTTTTTTTCTCATATTCATATTTCAGCAGGTTTTTTAATGAAGCATCCTGATGAACTTTTCCGGCCAGTTTTTCATTCGCTGTATGATACTTTTCTGAATAAATAAACGCGTTCTTATAATCTTTTCTCGCGGTGTAAAAATGCATCATTGCGCGTGCCGATTGCTTTATATTCTCAATTGTTCCAATAGAGTCTGCTATCTGTTCTCCTAGATGGTAGTATTCAAGCGCTTTTTTATCTTCTTTCTTTTGACGCGCGCAGTTGCCAAGGTTAGTATAAATAAATGCAAGTCCGCCTTTATCGTGCATTTTTTTTTGGATCTCAAGGCATTGTGTAAACATTTTTTCAGCTTCGTCAATCTTACCCCGGTTAAAAAGAATAACACCCAGATTTTGAAAGATGTATCCTTTTCCCTTATCATAATCTGTTTTCTGAATGGCCTGCATGGCAAGATGTTCATTGTAATATGCGGCGTCCAGAAGAAAAAGGTCAAGGTAAACACTCGCTTTGTTGTGATACATCATCGCCACATCTGCGTGATCATTTGTTTTTACCGCAAGTGCAAGCGCTTTATTGTAGTATTTTATAGCGTTTCCGGAATCTTTCATTGCTCTGAAGATCTGACCTATCTCATTATAGGTCTGTATCAGATCGTCAGTTAAATTTCTCTTTTCTTCTTCTTTGGATATTTCAAAGAATACAGGCAAGGCTTCTTCAACCAGTCCTTTTTCATTATAACAAAAGGCAAGATTATATTTAAGGTCAAGTGCATGTTTTTTAAAATTTAGCTCTTTATTTTTTTGGCTGAGCTTTTCCCAGAAACTGATTTCCTGAATTCCGTTTTGTTCTGCGTATTGAATGAGTTTCTCTACTCTGTCAGAATCTTTAGCCGTGATCGCATTAACAGCTAACAGTAACGAGTCGGTTGTAGTTATTCTTTTTGTTTTTTGCGCAGAAATTTCGTTTTGAAAAAAACAAAACACAATAAGAAGGGCGAAAGACTTTATTTTTAAAGACCGCATGATGTTTTCTGCTTGCAAAATGAAGTATTAATTCAAAAAAAAATCTCCGGCTTTTTTACCGGAGACCTTTCAGGTATTAAAATTTTAAACTGTTGCTTCTTCTTCCATATAAGCTTCAATGGGCGCGCAGCTGCAAACCAGGTTCCTGTCGCCAAAAGCATTATCTACTCTCGCTACACTTGGCCAGAATTTATTTGCCTTAACCCACTTTAAAGGGAAAGCAGCTTTTTCTCTGTGGTACGCTCTTTTCCAGTCTGTGCTTACTACTGATTTTATTGTGTGCGGTGCATTTTTAATTACGTTATCTGCCTTATCAAATTTTCCGTCAGCAATTTCATCTATCTCATGACGGATAGAGATCATCGCATCGCAAAAACGATCTAACTCTGCTTTGCTTTCGCTTTCTGTTGGCTCAACCATTAAGGTATCGTGCACCGGAAATGAAACTGTGGGTGCATGAAAACCATAATCCATTAATCGTTTTGCAATATCGCCTACTTCTACATTTGCATCTCTTTTAAATGTGTGGCAATCTAAGATCATTTCATGCGCACACCTTCCGTTTTTATTGGTGTACAAAGTAGGATAATGATCTTTCAGCATTTCTTTTATGTAGTTTGCATTAAGTATGGCCGTTTTTGTAGCCTCCGCAACACCATCAACGCCCAGCATTTTTATATAACCGTAAGAAATTAAAAGGATCAGTGAACTTCCGTAAGGCGCAGCAGAAACCGCGCTGATACTTTTATCTCCGCCAATTTTTATTACAGGATGTGATGGAAGAAAGGGAACTAATTTTTCTACTACGCCAATGGGCCCCATTCCGGGTCCGCCACCACCATGCGGAATGGCAAAGGTCTTATGTAAATTTAAATGACAAACATCTGCGCCTATATTTCCGGGAGAAGTTAATCCGACTTGTGCATTCATATTGGCACCATCCATATAAACCAAACCTCCGTTGTCGTGAATAATTTGCGTAATGTCCTTGATCGCTTCTTCGTAAACACCGTGTGTAGATGGATAGGTAACCATTAAGCAAGAGAGATTTTCTTTATTTGCTTCTGCTTTTGTTTTCAGATCTGCCACATCAATATTTCCTTTCTCATCGCACTTAACAATAATAATATGCATACCTGCCATTGCTGCGGATGCCGGATTTGTGCCATGTGCAGAAGAAGGAATGAGTGCAACGTTTCTGTTTGTATGGCCTTGCGCAATATGATAAGCGCGAATTACCATAAGGCCTGCGTATTCTCCCTGCGCACCGCTGTTAGGTTGCATGCTCATACGTGCAAAACCGGTAATTTCAGAAAGATCTTTGTTAAGGGTTTCAATAATTTCCTGATAACCTTGTGCCTGCTCCATTGGTACAAAGGGATGGATGTGCGCAAATTCAGGCCAGGTCAACGCAAGTAATTCAGAGGCTGCATTTAATTTCATTGTGCAGCTTCCCAATGAGATCATGCTGTGTACCAATGAAAGATCTTTGTTCTCTAATCTTTTTATGTAACGCATCATTTCGCTTTCGCTGTGGTATGAATTGAAAGTTGGATGCTGTAAATAAGGGGATTTACGACTAAGAGCAGACTTCGAAATTACGTTAGTCGTTTTTCGTTTTTCGTTTGTTTGTTTGTTTGCGAAAATTGAAATGATATCGTTGATGTCTTCTTCTTCTGCAGTTTGATCGAGAGAAATTCCAACGTGATTTGCATCAATGTACCTGAAATTTATTTCTTTTGCTTCTGCTGCTTTTTTAATTTTTGCTGCATCGGCTTCAACTACAATTGTATCAAAAAATAAATTTGTTGTTACTTTCAATCCGAGTTTTTTTAATTCTTCTGCAACTGTTGCAGTGTTTTCGTGGATCTGTGTTGCAATGGCTTTTATTCCATCAGGCCCATGATATACGGCATACATACTTGCCATAATAGCGAGCAGTGCTTGCGCTGTACAGATGTTTGAAGTTGCTTTTTCGCGTTTAATGTGTTGCTCGCGTGTTTGCAGCGCCATGCGCAAAGCAGTATTTCCTTCTGCATCAACAGAAACGCCTATGATGCGGCCCGGAATTAATCTTTTATAATCTTCTTTACAGCAGAAAAAAGCTGCGTGAGGTCCGCCGTAACCAAGCGGTACACCAAAACGTTGTGAGTTACCAACCACACAATCTGCACCCCATTCACCGGGAGGCGTAAGCAATGCCAGCGCCATAAGATCTGAGGCAGCACAAATTTGTACTTCTTTAGATTTCGCTTTCTCAACAAAAGATTTAAAATCATTCGCCTCTCCGTTAATATCCGGATACTGAATCAGCGCACCAAAAAAATGAATCGTCAAAATTTATTTTTGCGTGATCTCCAACTACGACTTCAATACCAATTGGAACGGCACGTGTTTTTACCACATCAATAGTTTGCGGAAAACAATGTTCGCTCACAAAAAATTTATGCGCATTGTTTTTTTGTTTTTCGCGGCTGCGGTTGTTATGAAACATGAACATAGCTTCTGCAGCTGCCGTTGCCTCATCAAGTAAAGAAGCATTTGCCATTTGCATTCCGGTAAGATCCATTACCGCAGTCTGAAAATTTAAAATCGCTTCTAATCTTCCTTGCGAAATTTCTGCCTGGTATGGCGTGTATGCAGTGTACCAGCCCGGATTTTCCAATACGTTGCGCTGAATAACTGCAGGAATAATTGAATTGTAATATCCTAAACCGATATAAGAACGGAAGACTTTATTTTTTTTTGCCTGCACCCT
Organism: Bacteroidia bacterium; assembly: GCA_014379485.1. Lineage (GTDB taxonomy): Bacteria > Bacteroidota > Bacteroidia > B-17B0 > Aurantibacillaceae > AM-1111. The sequence goes on from JACMLS010000691.1 coordinate 6,281, forward strand.
TAAATGTTTCATGTACTGAAACTCACTCATAGCAGCTGCAATGTTCAATGGTTTTTTTAAACGAATGCCATCAGGAACTGTTTGTTTGATCAGTTCGTCAACAGAAGAAACCCCAATCTTCTTCAGCATTTCAGTTACTTCATTCTGGCGGGGTCCGTTGTGGCGGTTTACAAATTTATCTGTGCTCATAGGTGATTTTTTTGGAAGGTCAAATTTAGTAAAAAGCTTAATGGGAAAGCCTGATTTTCCTCTAAAAAACATGACATTTAGCAATTTACCTGTTGACTAAATGTTAGTAAAATTTCCGCAAGACTTATTTCACGCTACGGCGCAACGACGCTACGTTTTTCTCCGGCTTTTACAAAAGACAGAGTTCGGATAATTTCGATATATTTGGGTAATGAAAAGGTCTTGCATTCTGTTTGTATTCGTTTTGTTTTTTTCAGTCGGGAAAATTTCTGCGCAGGTAAAAGACACTATTTTTTATATGAACGGAACCATTATTGCGGCCAAGATCATTGATACTTTACTCAATGCGGTTACCTATAAAGATCCGGCAGACAGCACTAAAAATGTAAATCTAGAAGACCAGGCAATTTTTGCGGTTAAATATGCAAAAGGCGCAATGAAATATTACTATACACAAGATACGCTGAGCGGAAATTGGTTTACCAGAGACGAAATGTGGTATTTTGTGCAGGGAGAACGCGATGCAAGAAAAGGTTTCAGGTCTCCGGGCGCATTTTGGGGCGGGGTTTTAACCGGAATTGGCGGCGGATGTACCGGAGCACTTTGGGGTCCCGCTGTTCCATTTGCCTTTATGGGCGCATCAGAAATTACAAAGATCCGCATCAGACATAAAACAGTTTCAAATCCTTATTTACTCGATCACGATGCATACATACTGGGCTACCAGCGCGAGGCAGTGTTTAAAAGACGAATGGCTTCTCTTAAAGGTGGGGGCATTGGTTTAGTAATAGGCTTTTCTGCGTTTTTTCTTTATTTGGATAAGGGGAAGTTTCCCTGGCAGAAATAAAAATAAGTTAGAAGGAATAAGTAAAAAGTCAGAAGGGAAAAAGATTTCTTGCCTTTTTAAAAATTTATGTTTTTTTTCGTTTTTTTTCCTGAAGAATAGTTACAACGTTTGAACCAACCAGATAAAGAACTCGCGATCTCTTATAATTTTTTAATTTTGCTCTTATGAAATAATCTTTTGTTCATGAAAAAATTTCACTTTTTATTGTTGCTTGCTTTTGTGTTTCAATATGCAGCAGCACAGGTTCCTGAAAAAGCCTCGCCTTTTACGGCTGTAAAATGGGAAGGAGAAACGCCAATTGTACGCGTTGAAAATGAGTGGTACACTCTAAAACAACTTGATGGTGTTGATGCTTCTAAAATTATTTCTTATTGTAAAAAACAATACGGGGATCGCTGGCAAAAACGTTTCAGCGAGGATTTGGTGGAAGTGATGAAAGGCATGGGACAGACTCCGCAGACAAATGCAAAACTTACATTAGTAAAAGATAAAGCTACTGTTCAGAAAACAGCAGCCATGACAAAAGAAAACCGACAGGCAGTTTGGAAATACAACAACGCTGCAAAATCAGATTCGAGCGCTGTTGTATCAAACCCAAATGTAAAAGCGCCGGAAAAAAAAGAAACCCCTGCCTCAACAAATGCTGTAATTAAAGCACCATCGGGTTCCTTTAAAATAAAAGCATGTAAAATCACTTATGAGTACTCAGGAATTATAACCGGCACAGATGTATTTTATTTTGACGATTATGGAAAAGTGGCTGTGCTTGAACAAAACAGGAAAGAGTTTGGCAGCACTACAAAAAAAACATTGATCTGGAAAGACGGCAAAACGCTAATCGTTGATCACGACAAAAAAGAAGCAGTCAAAAGTCCATTCCGTCCAAAAGACACAGAGCCGCCAACTATTGCTTACGTTTCTGAGCAGCAGCGAAAAACCAGCTATGAAAAACTGGAAAACGAAACTATAGCCGGAAAAAGTTGTGAAGTGTATAACGGTACTGCAGTAAAAGCAAAATACTGGTTATGGAACGACATTGATCTGCGTTTGGAAAATTACGCTTTGGGAAAAATGGGTTACACAAAAAATGCTGTGAAGGTGGAAGAAATTTCTGCCATTCCCGCAGAGTTACTTGTTGCTCCCGAAGGTTATAAAACTAAATAGTAAATTATTTTATTTATATATGAAAAAGAAAATCCTCCTTCTCGGCTCGGGCGAACTTGGTAAAGAACTTGTTATCTCCTTACAGCGCATGGGGCAATATGTAATTGCTGTTGATTCTTACGCAGGCGCTCCCGCCATGCAAGTCGCTCACGAAAGTGAAGTAATAAACATGTTAGATGGAAATGAATTAGATCGCATTGTGGCAAAACACAAACCCGATTTAATTGTACCGGAAATTGAAGCGATCCGCACAGAACGTTTTTACGATTATGAAAAGCAGGGAATACAGGTTGTTCCGAGTGCGCGCGCAGCCAATTTTACCATGAACAGAAAAGCGATCCGCGATCTTGCCGCAAAAGAATTAAAATTAAGAACAGCAAACTATTTATACGCAACAACGTTAGAAGAATTTAAAAATGCAATTGCGCAGATCGGAATTCCCTGTGTGGTAAAACCTTTAATGTCATCAAGCGGAAAAGGGCAAAGCGTTGTAAAAACAGAAAGCGATATTGAAAAAAGCTGGAATTACGCTATGAGCGGAAGCAGGGGAGACTACAAAGAAGTGATAGTAGAAGAATTCATAAAATTTAATTCTGAAATTACTTTACTTACTGTAACACAAAAAGACGGTCCTACTTTATTTTGTCCGCCAATAGGGCACAGGCAAGAGCGGGGAGATTACCAGGAAAGCTGGCAACCTTCTGTTATAAGCGATAAAGATCTGAAAGATGCAGAAGAAATGGCGAAGAAAGTTACCGAAGCATTAACGGGACAAGGAATCTGGGGCGTAGAATTTTTTCTTACCGATAAAGGAATTTATTTTTCTGAATTATCACCACGCCCGCACGATACCGGAATGGTTACACTTGCAGGCACACAAACTTTTTCTGAATTTGAATTGCATGCACGCGCCATTTTAGGTTGGCCCATTCCATCTATTATTTCCGAAAGGCCGGGCGCTTCTGCTGTTGTGCTGGCAGAAAAAGAAGGCGCTGAACCAACAATAACAGGCGCAGAAGAAATTCTGAAAGAAGAAGGAACTGATTTAAGGATTTTTGGCAAACCCACCACGCGCCCTTACAGAAGAATGGCAGTAGTGCTCACTTACGGAAAAAAAGGAGACGATGTTGTTGCGTTAAAAGATAAGGCGATTAAGCTCGCTAAGAAAATTAAGGTGATTAATTGAGAGAATAGGCGATAGGCAATAGTGAATAGGGGAAATTTTTACCATCATTAATCCTTTTTTTCTCCGTGCAACTCTGTGTCTCCGTTTCTCTGTGTCATTTTTGCTCCCCTCTCTCACTCGTCCTTCGTCCCTCTCACTCGCCCCTTTTATCCGTCCCTCGTCCCTTACTTTCATTTCAACGAAAAGTTAAAACCCAAGCCTGCTTTTATTCGTAATTTTACAAGAATGCGCAGGCCTTTCCATACTTTTTTATCCAACGCCGGAAATTTTAATAACAACGTTTTTTACAGCGGGGCATTGAATGCTATGATCAAAAACATGTTGTTGCAAAATGTAAAAGATCTGTTCAAAGAGAAAGATGAATTGCTCAGCGTTTCAAAAAAAGTGTATTCGGTTTCTGCCGAATGTTTAGATACGCTTTCTGATATTTCTAAACGCGAGAAAAAAAACGGTAACAATCCTGTTCTTTTTAATTTGCTGAAAGATATTGATTGCTGCCATCTGAATCTTGGACTTGCAATTACAAAACAGGAATCGCCTGAGCTGAAAAAGATTCTGGAAGATCTGAAAGCGCAAACAGCAAAAGAAACAAAGAAAAAATTTTTCGAAAAAATTCTTAACGATAAAAAGACCGACATTCATTCAGAAGAAGTACTTTCTTTAATGATGGTGGCCATGAAGA
>JACMLS010000692.1 GCA_014379485.1 Bacteroidia bacterium
AAAAGAAAAATGCAGGCAATTAATATGTGTAGAATGGCCCCTGCCACATCTGCAGATTTTTCAAGCCCTTGCGGGAAAATAAAAAATGGTAAAAGAAAAAAAAGCGGGATAAATAAAGCCCGTTTATAATTATTCTTTTTTGTTTCCATGTTAAAATGAATTTCCTACGCGATCCCCGGTAACAACTAACTACCCGTGTCCAGTTTCCGCTGGCTCAACACATACTGAAGTAATTTTGTTTTTTGGTCAGCCGTAAGATCTGCTTTGGGGGCCATAACATCAATAACACTGATCCATTTATCTTCCTCCAGACTTTTTATCGGATCCATACCGTGGCATTTGCGGCAATCAACCGTAAAGATCTTTTTTCCGGCATCCAGATCGGCCTGTAAAATTCCCGGATATTTTACAGAGGCAACATCCAAAAGACTTTGCGCGGGAGCAACAACAACGGTCGTAGTGGTTGTGGTAGTCGTGGTTGTGGTTGTGCTCTGTGTTTTTTGTTTTGTTTTGCAGGCAATTATCAATATAGAAACTGCAAGTCCGCCAAGTAAATATCTTTTTAATTTCATGCCGAAAAAACAGCAATTTTCATGCCCTAAAAAAACAAAACCTTAACTATTGATCTTTAATGAAAATAAGCAGTTGATAAAACCAACTATTAACCAATAACATACAACCAATAACTATTTTGCCCCCTTCTCAAGTGCTCTCTGACTTAATACGTACTGCAACACTTTCGTTTTCTGATCCGTTGTAAGTTTGGCCTTAGGAGCCATCCAGTCAATAATCTTTATCCAGTTGGTTTCATCGCGGCTTGCAATTTTTTTTGCACCGTGGCATTTTACGCAATCAACAGTAAAGATCTTTTTTCCTTCGTCAAGATCTGTTTGAGAAATTCCAGGATATTTTACCGTTGCAACTTCCAAAAGAGATTGCGTTGGAGCAACTGTTTCTGTAGTAGTGGTAGTTTTTTGCTTTGTTTTACAGGCAACCGCAACAATTGAAAGCGCAATTCCCAGTACCATAAAATTTTTAATTTTCATACTACAAAAATAGCAACATAAACTTTTTATTTTTTCACTTCCATTAAAGGATACTCACTTTTAAGTTTCTTTAACTCATTCAAAAATATTTTTGCAACCAGATAATCCCTGTACCAATTCTGATCTGCAGGAATAATGTGCCATGGAAATGGTTTGCTGCAGCGATGAAAAATTTCGCCATAAACTTTCATATACTTATCCCAACTTCTTCTTTCTACAGCATCGCCATCATTATGTTTCCAGTATTTTTCCGGATTTGTTTTTCTTTCTTTTAAACGCACTGCCTGTTCTTCTTTTGAGATATGTAGAAAAATTTTGACCACCAGCGTTGAAGAATCTTTTAATAAACTCTCAAAATTATTTATATGGTCATACCTTCTCTCAATTATTTCATGCGAAAAAAGATTGTGTACAGTTGGTACAAGAATATCTTCATAGTGGCTGCGGTTAAAAATATGAATCATTCCGTTTGGCGGAACGTGCGGATGAATGCGCCATAAAAAATCGTGCGAACGCTCAATGGTGGAAGGCGCTTTAAATGCATGCACCCGGCAACCAAGCGGGTTTATTCCTCTGAACACATTTTTTACCGTTCCGTCTTTTCCGCTGGCATCCATGCCCTGCAACAGCAGCAGAATTTTATGTTTAGATTCTGCGTACAACACATTTTGCAACTGCCCTATTTTTTCGGCCAGCTCAATGGTTTTAAGCTTTGTTCTTTCTTTAATAAAGCCTTTGGGGGCGCGGGTAGAGATTTTTTCTAATTTCATATTAAATCGTTTAAAATTGTTTCTCTTCAAAATAAATAAACCAGTGCAAAAGAGGTTTAATATATACAAACCTATGCTATTCTTCTGTAAAATTCCATTTTTCCTCACTATTTTTTCAAATTATCAGTTATTTTTCTTCTCCTTACGGTTTTGTGGTTTAGCCCCATGTTAGCCTGATTTTGAATCTGCAATTCATCTGTGTAATCTGTAATATCTGTGGCCTGAATACCATTCAGCTCTTATTTGGTAATTCCCCCTAATTTCTTACTTTCGCCTTTCCGCTTTTAACCCTATTTTTTTGCGGTTCTCCACTATGAAGATCGGTTTCAAACTTACAATTTCATTTTTCCTCATCGCTTTTATTTCTATGCTGGTGGTTGGAATTATTTCTTACCGCAAAGCAAAAGAATCTTTACAGGAAGAATCCTTTAACCGGCTTACTGCCGTGCGCGAAATGAAAGCCAACCAAATCGAAGATTATTTTCGCCAGATCTCAGACCAGATGGTTACGCTTTCAGAAGATCCTATGATCATTGAAGCTATGGGTCAGTTTAAAAAAGGTTTTGATAATATTGATAAGGAATTGGGAATTGGCGCAGAACAAATGAAACTGATAGACGACAGTCTGGACATTTACCTTAATCGCGAATATTTATCAAGGCTCAACAAAAATTCAGAAACAAAAGTAAAGCTTGAAACAGAAATTACCCGCGAAAAAAATTCGAGAATTCTTCAGGATCTGTACATTATAGAAAATCCAAATCCGGTAGGAAGTAAGCATAAACTTGAATTTGCCAAAGAAAAAACCACCTACGGAACTGCGCATAAAAAATACCATCATATTATCCGTCACTTCCTCGAAAAATTCGGGTATTATGATATTTTCCTCGTAGACGAAACCGGAAATGTAGTGTACTCTGTTTTTAAAGAAGTGGACTACGGAACATCGCTGATAGATGGTCCGTTCAAAGAAACCAATCTTGCCTACGCATTCCGCTCTATCCGCTCTTCTCATGCGCATGATATGGTAAAGCTGGTAGATTTTATGGAATACCACCCATCATACAACGCACCGGCATCTTTTATTGCTGCACCAATTTATGATGGTGATCAGAAAATCGGTTCTCTTATTTTTCAGATGCCTATTGACAGGATCAACGATATTATGACCAGCAAGCGCGAATGGAAAAAAGTGGGACTTGGTAATACAGGAGAAACCTATATTGTTGGTGATGATTTTACACTTAGAAATCAAAGCCGCTTTTTGCTTGAAGACAGTACCAATTATTTTAAAATGATAAAAGATATTGGAACACCTGATAATGTAATTTCAAAAATAAAAAACTTTAACAGCAGTATAGGATTACAGGAAGTAAAAACATTGGGAACCGAAGAAGCGCTTAAGGGCGAAACTTCAATGAAAATTTTTCCTGATTACAGGGGTGTACCAGTTCTTTCTGCTTACAAACCTTTAAAAATTGAAGGTATGAACTGGGCCATTATGAGTGAGATTGACGAAGAAGAAGCTTTTGAATCTGTTTACTCACTCAGAAAATATATTATTTATGCTTTTCTTGGTTTATTTATTATCGTAGTCGGAGTTTCTGTTATTGTATCAAGACAGATTACAAGGCCAATAAAAGAACTCACTAACGATGCCATGGAACTTGCGAAAGGAAATCTGGAAGTAGAAATAATAAAGAGAGGAAAAGATGAGATCGGAATTCTTGCCTTATCATTCAGAAAAATGCAGATCTCTATACGAAACCTGATCGGAGACCTGCGGCACATAAACCAAAATCTTGAAAATAAAGTGGCAGAACGCACACTTGATCTTCAGCGCGAAAAAGAAATGGTAGAACATAAGAACAAAGAAATTGTTGACTCTATCAATTACGCAAAAAGATTGCAAACTGCCATTCTTCCTCCAATAGAAAAAGTAAAAGAAAATCTCGAGAACTCTTTTGTTTTGTTCAGACCAAAAGATATTGTGAGCGGAGATTTTTACTGGATGTATGTAAATGGTGGCGATGAGATTTTGATTGCGGCCGTAGATTGCACGGGCCACGGAGTTCCGGGCGCATTGGTTTCTGTGGTTGGTTCTAACGCATTAGATCGCTGCGTAAAAGAATTTAAACTTCAAAAACCAGCAGAGATCATGGATAAAATGAGCGAACTGGTGGAAGAAACTTTTGAAACAACCGGCAACCAGGTAAAAGACGGAATGGATATGACCCTCTGCTCCGTAAATCTCAAAACAAATAAAATGCAATTTGCAGGCGCCAACAACCCACTGTGGATCGTGCGCTCCGGCTCAGATAAAGTAGATGAGATTAAAGCCGATAAGCAACCCATAGGACAATTCGATTTCAGAAAACCCTTC
>JACMLS010000693.1 GCA_014379485.1 Bacteroidia bacterium
ATTAAAGAGATAAAGAAAGAAGTTGATACAAAGATGGATGAGCTTAAGCAGCAGCCGAATTTATATTACGTAAAAAAAGGCTTAAGAGCGATTCTTCGGCAGATCATCAAATACAGTAAATATCTTAATGATAAGTCGCTTACAGCCGAACTGCATATTTATTTTTGCAGCAAATTAAAAGAGTCCGGAATTCCGTATCATAGATCGCCGCGCCTTGTAAATTTGTATGCGCAGCAGCTGAAAAAAATAAATGCACTTATTGTAACTTTTCATGAAGACCTGCAACAGGATTATTTGAGCGATCTGGAGAGGATAAGTGAATAGGGGTTTACGAATTTTTTACCACTAAGGGCCACTAAGTTTTCACTGAGAATTTTTTTATTCACCATTATTTTCTTTCGTTCTGACCCATGGCCTGCCATTAGATTCTCTTTCTGCAGATTCTCCGTAATCAAGGTCAAAAACTTCGTTTAATGTTTTGTCTCTTTTTATCATTTCCTCTAATCCAACAACCCGTGCATCTTCTTCGGTGTAATCGCTTGTCAAAAATTGCCAGTCACCATCCTCATCATGCGTAACGCGCACAATTGGCGAATTCAGTTCGAGATGCTGTTTGGTGGTAAACACGGCGAGGTTCTTTTCCTCCCTGAATTTGAAGTCAAAATTCCTGTCAAGTAAAGGCTGGCGGTATTTAAATTCCTTTTCGTAATTATCTTCCCACGGAAATTTGTTGTTTCTGTCTGTCCATACAAATTGCATGGCAGCAAATTCTTCTGAGTTGTAAAAGTTTATGCCAGCCCCGAAGTAATCAGATTTGTTTGATTCGTGCACCGGAATAAATTGTACGTTTCCTTTCTCAAAAAACTCATCATAATCCCGGTATGTTTCAATTGTGTTTCCGGCCTTTATTAATTCAGCAGCATCATTAACAAGTGTATGGAGCGTTTTTGTTGTTAAGCCAAAAACAATTATTTCAGGATGATTGTAAGTTTTCCAAAGTCCTATACTATAAGCAAAAGCAGGCAGATAATCTGTCGCTTCAATTATAATAACACTTAAACCATGTTTTTCAATGTTGGCTGAAGTGTGTTCGGCATCTCTGCAATCGTGTAATTTCTCTTTCATTAAGCCCTAAAATTAATTCCGTGAAGCTCCGTGCATCTCAACGTCTCCGTGTCAAAACGACGTTATACAACTCTCACCCCAATCAACAGCACATCATCTATCTGCTCAAGTTCTCCTTTCCATTTCATAAAAGCATCTTGCAAAATAATTTCCTGTTCGCTCATGCTTTTATCCTGAATAGAAATTAGAATTTCCTGGAGTTGTCTGTATTTGAATTTTTTTCCTTTGGGGCCGCCGAATTGATCTGCGAAACCGTCGGTAAACATATAACAAGTATCGCCCTTTTCAATTTTAATTTCGTGGTTGGTAAAAGGTGTTTTATTTCCGATCTGAAATCCGATAGGTTGTTTATTGGCAGTGTATTCTGTGCATTTACCCTTGCGGATGATCCAGAGCGGATTGTTAGCGCCTGCAAATTGCAGCGTTTCGTTTGCCTCATCAAAACAACAAAGCGCAATGTCCATTCCGTCTTTATTTTCTCCGTCGGCGCCGGTTTGTTTTAGTGAGTGAATAACATTCTCGCGCAAAAGATTTAAAATTTCTGAGGGCTTTGTAATTTTTTTCTGATTGACAATTTCATTCAAAAAGGCATTTCCTATCATACTCATAAACGCACCCGGCACACCATGGCCCGTACAATCTGCCGCAGCAATTATCCGAAAGTTTGTTGAAGCTTCATGTTGTAAAGGATCATCACTCATCACTTTCCCCTCGTCCTTCGTCTCCCGTCCCTTCATTTCACTCCCTTGTCCGCCATAGCGCGTGCGCGACGGAGGAGTCCCTTTCACTTCTGTGAACCAGTAAAAATCTCCGCTCACAATATCGCGGGGCTGAAACAACACAAATGCTTTGGGAAATAATTTGTATTTAATTTCTTTGGCAGGAAGAATGGCTTCCTGAATTTTCTGTGCATAATTAATACTATCTGTAATGTCTTTGTTTTTTTCGTGCAGCAAAAGAGATTGCTCTGTGATCTCTGCAGTTCTTTCTTTTACTTCGCGCTCTAAGTTTTCTTTTTGAGTTTCAAGAATTTTTTGTTTTTCTTTTTCCTGCTCAATAGATTTTTCTGAAAGCTCATTCACCTCAATAAGTTTTTTCGTGAGACTTTTATTTGTTTGAGCGAATTGACGGGCAAGATAAACAGACATTGAAACAGGAACACATAAAACACCTACAACATAGAGTGCGGAGATCAGGATTCCGCCCGCAGAGGTCCAGTCTACTTTATCAAAGCCTCCTAAAACGGTAAGTACAAAAAAGAAAAGCCCAATAAAAAGAAACAGGAAACCTAAAATACCCCACGCCACAGTCCAGCCACCGGGTTTCTTTTTTACAATAGCCCAAATAACAATGCGCAAGAGCTCAACAGAAGAAGCAAAGAGAAGAAACCAGTAAAAATCTCCGCTCACAATATCGCGGGGCTGA
>JACMLS010000694.1 GCA_014379485.1 Bacteroidia bacterium
TAGCTATCGGGATGGAAGTTTCGGTATCATATATGGGAAAGAGCGTTATAAAAAATAAAATGAAAACCATTTACGTATTAATTTTTTTTAGTTTTTTTTCTTGTGGAATTTTTTCGCAGGTTAAAACTATTAAGGTGAGAAATGCAGATACCAGTTGTACTGTTTTTATTGAAGGGGCAGTAGGAAATCTTATCTCTTTAGAGAAATTAAAAACTGCAACCAAAATTGAATTTCGCGGAGGTGCCTGTGCTTGCGAAACAGTAGAAACGATTGTTACTATTGCAAGCGGAACCGGAGCAAAAATTTACACTTTTCTAAGTCCTCAATTTACCGAAGATATGAGGGCTGAATTTCAATCACTCACAAGCGGGAGTAGAATTTGGTTTGAAGTTAAACTTCATGGAAAAAAAGAAAAAACGCTTCCTGCAATTATGTTAAAAATAATTTAAATGCCTGTTCCGAATTCAGTCATAGCGAAATCAATCCTGAACAAAACCAAGCGTCGCGATCCCTGGTTTCTTGATGAGTATACCATAAATCCTTACAGCGGTTGTTCTTTTAATTGTTTGTACTGCTATATCCGCGGAAGCAAATATGGTTTGAATATGGAAGATAAACTTTCAGTAAAATCAAACGCAATAGAATTATTAGAAAAACAGCTTTCGCTGCGGGCAAAAAAAAATCAGTACGGAATTATTGTTCTTTCTTCGGCAACAGACCCTTATTTGCATTTTGAAAAAGATCTTGGGCTTACCCGCAAAATTTTAGAAGTTATTTTAAAACATCGTTTTCCGGTTCACGTAATTACCAAATCAAATCTTGTGGTTGGAGATCTTGATATTCTTCATAAAATAAATTCAGCAGCTATTTTGCCTCCGGATCTTGAGGGAAAACTTCCTGCCAAAGTATTTATTACTTTTTCTTTTTCAACTGTTGACGATGCAGTTGGTAAAATTTTCGAACCCGGTGCGCCACCGCCTTCTAAAAGATTAATTGCATTGCAAACTGTTTCAGGGCAAGGATTTTATGCGGGTGTAAGTATGATGCCACTTTTACCTTTTATAAGCGATACAAGGGAGAGCCTCGAAAAAATGTTTTCTGATTTTAAAGATCATTGGGCAAAATATGTAATGCCCGCTTCCATTTCTTTGTTTGGGAATGGTGAGGCAGACAGTAAAACATTAATTTTGCGCGCAATTGCAAAACATTTCCCACATTTGGAGGAAAAATACGTGAAATGGTTTTCCAACTCGGGTGTAATGCCTGAATATTACCAGGTGGCCTTTTCAAAAAAAATGAACGAACTTTCACAAAAATACAATCTACCAGATAGAATTGCACGATTATGATAAACTTAAAAGAAATTTTTTTTTCGCTTTGCAGGAAACATTCTTCGCAAAACGAAATTGCAGAAAAGATGTGGAATGAAATTGAAATGAATTATTCTGCAGCAGGAAGATATTATCACACACTGTATCACCTCGAAAAAATGTTTGAAAATCTTGAAGGAGCCAAAAAAGACATTTCTGATTTTGAATCGGTAAGCTGGGCAGTATTTTACCACGATTTGTTTTATGATGCAAGCAGAAGCGATAACGAAGAAAGAAGTGCGCTGGCTGCATTAAAGATATTAAATGGTTTAAAAATTCCGTTTCAAAAGATCATGAAAGTGCAGTCTTTTATTCTTGCAACTAAAAATCACGAAACAGAAGAGGAAGAAGATAAGGACCTTGAATATTTTTTAGATGCCGATCTTTCTGTACTTGGTGCTACAGAGAAAGGTTATTTTGAATACGCAACCAATGTGCGGAGCGAGTATTCAATTTATCCTGATGAAACGTATAAGCCAGGAAGAAAAAAAGTGCTGGAAAGTTTTTTAGCCATGCCCCGTATTTTTAAAACAGATCATTTCAACGCGCTTTTTGAAAAACAGGCAAGGGAAAATCTAAAAAAGGAATGTTTATCTTTATAAAGAAATCATTCAGGTTTTATGAAAGAGTTTTTTATTCGCAAGGCAAAACAGAACGATCTGGATCAGATTCGTTTTTTATTCAGAGATACAGTTCTGCACATTAACTCAAAAAATTACGACCAAAAGCAAATTAAGTTCTGGGCAAATGGTGTTAAACACATCAATAGCTGGAAAAATAAAATTGATACACAAGAATTTTTTGTAGCCGTTTCAGAAGAAAAAATTCTTGGTTTCGCCTCTGTTACGCAAGAGGGCTATCTTGATCTTATGTATGTACACAAAGACCACCAGAGAGAAGGAGTTGGGAAAAAATTAATTTTGCAAATTGAGGAAACCACGCGGAAACTGAAACTCAATAAAATTGTTTCTGATGTAAGCAGTACCGCAAAAACATTTTTTGAAAAAAGCGGATTCGAAAAAACGGGCGATAACCGTAAGGAATACGGTGATGTTGTTTTTGTAAATAATTGTATGGAAAAGAAATTGATA
>JACMLS010000695.1 GCA_014379485.1 Bacteroidia bacterium
CTGTACGCTGTGTAAGTCCTGAACGGTCGCCCACTACATTTGCGCCCAAACCGATTTTTCTTTTGTTTTTATAAGAACCATAAATGCTGGCCATGTAAGTGCGCGGTGCTTCGTTAAAACCAACCCATTGGTTACGGTAATTTAAATTAGCCACATACACATCACGCGCGCCTGCAACTGCCGGATTGTAATAAAACTCATTCAGCAAATAATTGGTGTAAATGCCCAATTGCTGAGAAGAACCTTGCTGCATTGCCAGTATAAAAACAAAGGCAATAAAAACTTTATGTATCTTTTTCATCATCATAATTTCTTATTAACGCACTAACAATATTGAACCTTTGTATGGGTCTGGCTGAGACGGATCGTTAAGGTTTATTACATAAAAATAAGATCCGGCCGGAAGCTCTGAACCGTGATAGGTTCCATCCCACGGAACAACATAACCTGTGTTGTCAAAAAAGATCTGCTGGCTCCACTTGTTATAAATTTCTACCGTTGCATTGGGATATAAAATATTTATGAAAGATAATTTCCATACATCATTTTTTCCATCGCCATTAGGAGAAATTGCATTTGGAATAAGTGTGGTGATCTCGTTGGTAACGGTATTGATAACAATGTATGCTGTGGCGGTATCACTGCAACCCAAGCTATCTGAAACAATTTCTGTAATTACAAAAGTTCCGTTACTGAAATAAGTATGGGTTGTATCCTGCACAGTAGTGTGCGGTGTGCCATCTCCATAATTCCAATCGTAAAAAACGGCATTGGTACTTGAATCAATAAATGTTACAAGCGCGCCAACAGAAAATCCGTTTGAGGTATTATAATAAAATCCGGCACTTGGTCTTGGCGGAATGTTCAGATTCTGAAAAGCAGAATTCTGACAACCGTGATTGGAGGCAACAATAAGTGCAATTGGATAACTACCTGTACCTGTAAAAATGAACGATGGGTTTTGAGCAGGGCTTGAGCCTGAACCGCCAAAATCCCATAACCATGTTACAATAGAATCTGGCGCTGCAATGGTTGTACTGTCAGTAAAATTTACGGTAATGACTGTTCCGCCGCAAACAACACTGTAATTAAAATCTACTACAGGAATAGGATACACTGTTACCGACTTTACAATGGTGTCACTGCATCCTACAGTAGAACCAACAATCAGCTCAACTGTGTAAGTTCCGGCAACAAGGTAAGGATGATAAGGGCCCTGGATCAGAGCAGAATCTCCATCACCAAAATCCCAATGCCAGCTGTTTATACTTCCAAATCCCTGTAAAGAAAAATCAGTAAAAGAAGTACTCACGCCTTCGCATTCTGTTGTTGCAGAAAAATTTGCAAAAGGTGGTGTCACAAAATCAAATTTTACATTATCGCTCACAGCATTACAACCCGCGTTGTTGGTAGAAGTTAAGGTAAGAATTACAGAGCCACTGGTAATTTCTGCTGTTGTAGGAGTATAAGATGCAGTTAATGTGTTTGCGTTTGGATTGTAAGTTCCGCTTCCACCAGTCCAGGTTCCGGTGGTTGTTGGGCCACTTACCGAACCTGCCAGTGTAAATACTGCATTGTTGTTACAGGCAAGAGCATTTGGCCCTGCAGCCACAACAGGCGAAGCAGAAAAAATTACAATGATGCTGTCTTCTGCTGCTGTACAACCACCGTTGTTTGTAGAATACAGATGCAGTGTAACAGTTCCGGCAGCAATATCTGTTGCGTCAGGAGAATAAGTTGCATTAAGGTTTATGTTGTTTGGACTAAAAATTCCGTTTCCTGAACTGATCCATTTTCCTGTTGAAGAAGATCCGGTAATTAATCCGTTCAAAGTAACCAAAGCATTATTTGAGCAAACAGTAACAGAGACAGGACCCGCATCTGCATAAGGCGAATTTGTAATGGTAACCACCATGGTATCTCTTTCTACAACACAAGAACCGAAATTTGTTGAAGTGAGAATCAGCGAAACTGTTCCGGCAGTTGTATCGGCCGGGCTTGCAGTATAAATTGCATTGAGTGCAGTTGCTGAAGGAGAAAAAGTTCCTGTTCCTGTGCTTGTCCAGGTTCCTGTAGTTGCACCGCCAGTTACAGTTCCGTTTAACTGCACGTTCGGATTATTTCCGCAAATGGTTTGATCTGCAGATGCGTTTACAATGGGCGCAGGAGTAATTTCAATTGTAATAGTATCGTGCTGTACAGGACAAGGCCCGGTTGATGCAAGAATTAATTGTATTGGAGAAATTGCAGTATCAAGTGGACTTGGAATGTAAACGTTGGTAAGTGCAGTAAGTCCGTTCTGAAAAGATCCGAACCCTGTGCCACTCCATTGGCCGGTTACAGAACCACCGCCAACAATACCTGAAAGCGATAAACTTGTGTTTGCACAAATGGTATCATCAACACCTGCATCAACAAAAGGATAAGAAATAAATTCAGATAAATATCCGTAAGAACTTCCTATGGCTGCAGAACCTTGTAAAATTCCCAACCCAAAAATATCTCCGGTATTTGAAACCTGGTTATAAGAATTAACAGGTACTTGTGTTGTGTTGAAATAAATTAACGCGCTTTTAAAAGCTCCGCTTGTACCCGGCACGTTTAAAAAATCTGTTGCATTGATCAGTCCGGCAGCACCATTTACCTGGAACATTCCTTCAAATCCTGTTCTTACGTATAAACGCAACGCAAAAGAATCTGCAGAGGTTCTTGTAAATGCAGTGTTGTAAGTTCCGGCGCAATATAAATTCGGAACCTGTGCGCCGCTTAATTTACAACCGAAACCAGCAGCATGCCAAACGTAAACAGGTTTGTTTGTTTTAACATAAACCACAGTATCAGTTCCAATAACATATTCGTGAGTTTCGCTCCAGTTTATTACTGCGTTAGAAGTTGAACTTCCGTAAACGTCAATGTTTGTGTTGTTTTGTGTGGCAAGAATATAAATGCGCTCGTTGTTTCCGGTGGCGCGGTGAATAATAAAATCTGTGCCGGCCTGGTCGGAGGTAGTGATCTGGTCTCCCATTGTACTTAAGCAACCCGATTCAGAAACGGCTCCTGTGTAAACAGTAACAGCAATAGGTTTGTTGGCAGAAACAATTGAACCCGTAAGAGAAGTTACTGCACTTGTTACAATGTCTCTTGCACAATAAGTTTCTCCGGCATTTAAAATAATTGAGTAAGTAACGTTGGCTGCGTGACCTACAATTGCTGTTCTTGGAGTAATTAAAACCGTAGTTGCACTCTGAGTCGCCACAATTTCTATTGAAGAAAAAGAAGTGGGTGCTGTTACACCATTAGCCCAAAAGGTTTGAAATGGAGTGTAAAAATCTGTTCCAATTGCTTTCTGGCCTTTCAGCGTAAAAAATTCTCTGTTGCTTCCGTTACGCACTTCGTAGATAGCGCCAATAGGAGTTGTTGAATGAATTCTTAATCCGCGGGTAAGAGTAGTATTTGCAACATCGTTTTCAATACTTGCAAGAAATGTGGTAAGATCTACACTATCAACAGCGTTTGCCGGAAGAGAAACTGAAATTGGAACAAAAGCCCCGTTTGCAGGTTGCCAGATGGTAACAGTACTGGGTGCGGAATAAGACATTAGCCTCAGATAAACGGGCTGATCTCCAAGCCCCGATGAAATATCAGGCGCCACGAACCAGAAAGCAGTGTCTATCTGAGCGAAAGATGTAAATGATAAAATCAGGGAAAATACGAGGAAAAGTATATGTTTTCGCATACGGGGAACTGAGCTAAAAGTTAAGTACACAAAATTAAAAATAATTAGCAGAAACGCAAGGTAAAATACCTTAAAATAGGTGATTTATTGGCGTTAAAAATAGAGTGATGGGAAGATTATAGTGGTTTATCGAAACGAAGAAAAATATATAAAAAGAATCCGATTTCCATGAGCAGGCGGAACACAGGAATACCTGTGTCTGCTCCCGATGTCTTCAGTTTTTTTTCTTCTGAATCTCAGACAAAACGATTTATTTTCGCTCTATACTCAAAAAAACAACCGGTTATATACGCAGATCCGGTCAATGCTCAGGGCTTTTGCTTTTCCTCTGATTTATCGGTAACTTTATTTTTATAAATTAACAAGATATGAAAAAGCAAGTGGTTGTTTTTGCTGCCCTGATGTTTTGCGGATCTGCCCAGCAGGCGCAAACCAGTACTGACTGCCTGGTAGCGCAATATTATTTTAACCAGGGAAACGCGAACGATGATATTGGCCCATATCATGGCAATGCCGTTGGTGCCACTCTTGTGCCGGACCGTTTCGGAAATCCAAACGCTGCATATTATTTATCCGGTGCGCCCGGAAGCTATATTAACCTTGGAACAACATCTGTTCTTAAACCGACAAGCGGCAGTATTTCTATGTGGGTAAACATTGCAGATACTGTAACCGCAGGTTCAGGTTATTATATTAATCCGATCTTGCTTACAAAATGCCAGCAGGGACCCAGTTGCTACGAAGCATACTGTATTTATTACGATATAAGCAGCTCAAAAGTTGTTGCAGCTTGTACTCAGTTGCCTTGTACACAGCCAAGCGCCCTTACCAATTCAACGGTCAATGCGGGTCTGTGGCACCACTATATACTTGCTTATGATAGTACGGCTATTAAATTATATCTTGATGGTGTGCTGCAAGACAGCGTTGCAAAAGGTTTTTCATCTTTTTTTCTTGCAGGCGACTCGGTAATGATAGGTAACTCTGCCAGTGTTTCGAACAACCGTTTTTTTAACGGGACGGTTGATGATATCAGGTTCTATAACTGTGTGCTTTCATCGGCACAAGTAACGGGGCTTTACAATGAGGCCAGTCCTTCTATTGGGATCAATGACCCGGGCAGCACGGTGAAAAAAATAACTGTTTTTCCAAATCCCGCAGAAAAAATAATTAATTTTTCTGAAACTGCAGATGTGATGATAACAGATACGCGGGGAAGAGAAATAACAGCAGGTCAAAACACAAATTGGACCGATATCTCTTTGCTTGCGCCCGGAATTTACCTTGTAACGCTCAGCAAGAAGCACGTAATTACCGGAAGAGGAAAATTCATTAAGGAATAAAAAAATCAGATCTCCTTACGCAAACGCGCCACCGGAATATCTAATTGCTCGCGGTATTTGGCTACCGTTCTGCGGGCAATGTTGTAGCCTTTTTCTTTCAGAATTTTTGTAAGCGCATCGTCTGTAAGCGGTTTCTTTTTGTTCTCTGCGCCAATACAATCTTCCAGTATCTTCTTTACCTCGCGGGTAGAAACTTCTTCGCCGGCTTCGTTTGAAAGTGATTCTGAAAAAAATGATTTTAACAAAAAAGTTCCGTATGGGGTTGTAACGTATTTACTATTTGCAACACGCGAAACGGTAGAAATATCCAAACCAACTTTTTCTGCAATGTCTTTTAAGATCATTGGTTTTAATTTTGTTTCATCGCCGGTTAAAAAATATTCTTCCTGGTGTTTCATGATCGCGTTCATGGTAACCAAAAGAGTTTGCTGGCGCTGAAACAAGGCCTCAATAAACCATTGGGCGTTTTCAATTTTTCCTTTTACAAAAGAGCTTGCTTCTTTGCTTGTTTTGTCGCGGTTCTTGGAATATCCCTGCAACATATCTAAGTAATCGCGACTGATTTTTAACTCAGGCATGTTGCGCGAGTTAATGCTGAGCTCCAGTTTTCCGTCGTTATTTGCAATTACAAAATCAGGTATTACTTCAGAGTTGGTGCGTTCTCCTTCTCCACTGCTGTTGCCGGGGCGTGGATTGAGGTGTGTGATCTCGGCCAGAACGTCTTTTAATTCTTCATCATCTATTTCAAGTTTCTTAGAGATTTTATCGTAATGTTTTTTAGAAAATTCATCCATGTATTTTTTTACCACCTCAATGGCATACTGAATTTCTCTTGTCTTAGGTTCTTTCCTATCTAACTGAAGCAATAAACATTCCTGCAGATTTCTCGCCCCTACTCCGGCCGGATCAAAAGACTGAATGATCTTTAACACATCTTCAAGCTCTTCTTTTGTGGTGGTAATGTTTTGTGAGAAAGCAATATCGTCTACAACAGACTCCAGTTCTCTGCGGATGTAACCGTCGTCATCAATACAACCAATCAGGTATAAACCAATTTTGTATTCTGTATCTGTAAAATCTCCGAGGCCTAATTGTTGTTCTAACAGATCATGAAAACCGGGGCCGTGGCTAACCGGCATTTCTCTTTGCTCAACATCTTTTCCCTGGTTGCTTACTTCGTATTTGTATTCAGCCGCTTCCACATCATCCATGTAATCTTCCAACTCAAGCTGATCGTCTATTTTTTCATTCTCTCTTTCTTTCTCTTCACCATCTTCGTTTTTCGGAATTTCTTCTTCGGTAATTTCGCTTTCGTATTCTTCTTCGTTTTCAAGTTCTCCGTCTTCCGCTTCTTCTGGTCCTTCTTCTAATGCCGGATTGGTTTCTAATTCTTCTTTTATTCTTTGCTCAAGTGCAATAGTAGGCAACTGCAGCAATTTCATTAACTGAATTTGTTGCGGAGAGAGCTTTTGAAGCTGCTTTAAAAACTGGCCTTGTCTTAACATACTAATAAGCCAAATTTAAAGAAATAAAATTTAACATTGGTGAGGAATATTTTACTCAAAACTTTGTCTTTCTGAGAAAAATTTATTTTGTTGCTGGAATTAGTTCGTACGAGAGAACTCTTGAAGAGAAATTCATAGGATAAAGGATTTTTGCAACTATTTCGTGAACCTCTGCGTTCGAAAAGCCCCCGCTAATTTCACTTCTGCCACCTGAGATTTTGTTAGCCACACCCGGTGCAGTAAGAACCTTGTTCTCCATTACAATGGCAACTGCACAGTAATATTCATTTCCAGAACCATCGTTTTCTTTAGAAGCAGCTAACCTCTCTGTAAGCCGCTCCCATTTCTTTGCACTTTCTTCGTTAAACTGCAAATCAACAAACATGGGTTCGCCCTTCTTTCCGCCTTGCGCAGCTCTTTCAATACAGTTGCCTGAAATTGCCGGGCCATTCCCTGTTTTTTTAAGACAATACACTTCAAATGTTCCGTCAGATTCTTCTAAGCCTTTGCTGCTAAAAGCAAAAATAGCGTCTCTGGGAAAAAACTTTTTTACGTTTGGATGAGTTAAAAAAAGCATGAGTTGGGCAGTATCTTTGTAACTGCAGTACCCAATAACAGGGCCGGGAAGCAAATAACCTTTTGCATCCATACGCGGATATAATAATCTTGAAATCGGGTACAATCTTCCTATGCTATCTCTTATTCGCCTTTCATTCTCAGCTATTTCTGTACCCAAACCATTCTTTCCTTGTTGCTCTGGTTTCTTATTCATTTCAGCAAGCGCAGAGTCTCCGAATGTTTCCCTGACTTTGTCATTTGCAATCTGCCAAAAGGGATTCAGCTTAATATTGTCAAAAGTTTCCCAAAACTGCAATTCGCTTTTTTGAGAGATAAGCAATTGTTTTACTTTTAATACAGTAGCCGTATCTTCTTCGCAATAATCAAAAGAAATATTTAGTTGATTATTTACAAATTCAGTTTTTATATCGGGCCTGCTTTTGTCCAGTAACTCCTCAAGCCTTTTATTAATCAGCTTTGAACAATCTTCCATTGAGGTGGTTTTATCCAAATCGCTAATCTCCAAAACAAATTTCGCCTCTCCCGCTTTTTTGGCGCAGGAAAATAAAAACACAGAAAGAATTGCTGTAAATAAAACTGTTCTCATGTTGCTCATTTTAAAACGAAGTTAAAATCTTTTTTGTCATACTTCGACGGGCTCAGTATGACAAAAAAAATCCCCCGTTTTAAACGGAGGATTTTTTAAAATTTCAATTATTAATTAATGATGTCCGCCACCATCGTGCTCATCTGGCCCCAATGGAACTGTTTGCGGAATAAAATCTTCTTCTGCACCTGGCTTGCTGTAATCATACGCCCAACGGTGTACTACCGGAAGCGCGCCTGGCCAGTTACCATGTGTATGTGCCATTGGAGTTGTCCACTCAAGTGAGTTGGAATTCCATGGATTTTGTGGTGCTTTTGGCCCGCGGAAAATTGAGTAGAAGAAGTTGAAAATAAATACTCCTTGCCCAAACGCAGCAATGATAGCACTGTAGGTAACGAACTCGTTAATGTCTCCCAAATTATCGAACATCGGGAAATTTGAGTTTTCGTAATAACGGCGTGGTACACCGCTGAATCCTAAAAAGTGCATTGGAAAAAACACTCCGAATGCGCCGAGAAATGTTACCCAGAAATGCAGGTAACCTAATTTTTTATTCATCATTCTGAGGAACATTTTCGGGAACCAGTGGTAAACACCGGCAAACATACCGAAGATGGCGCTCAGACCCATTACAATGTGAAAATGGGCAACTACGAAGTAGGTATCATGCACATTTATATCCAATGTAGAGTCAGCAAGAATAATTCCTGTAACACCACCTGTAATAAATGTAGATACCAATCCGATAGAGAACATCATGGCAGGTGTGTACTGAATGTTTCCTTTCCATAATGTGGTGATGTAGTTAAACGCTTTTACCGCAGATGGAATTGCAATAAGAAGTGTGGTGAACACGAATACTGAACCTAAGAACGGATTCATACCTGTCATGAACATATGATGACCCCAAACGATAAACGAAAGGAAACCGATTGCGAGCATTGAACCAATCATTGCACGATAACCAAAAATTGGTTTGCGCGAGTTGGTTGCAATAACTTCTGATGTAATACCAAGAGCCGGAAGTAATACGATGTAAACTTCGGGGTGACCAAGGAACCAGAACAAATGTTCAAATAGAACCGGACTACCACCAACTTGAGGAAGCGGATGATTGTCGATATAAATATCAGACAAATAAAAACTTGTCCCAAAGCTTCTGTCAAAAATTAGGAGCAGGGCGCAGGAAAATAACACAGGGAAAGATAGAACCCCAAGAATTGCAGTGATCAAAAACGCCCACACAGTTAAAGGAAGTCTTGTCATTTTCATTCCTTTTGTGCGAAGGTTTATTACAGTTACGATGTAATTTAAACCTCCCAATAAAGAAGAAACAATGAACAAACTCATAGAGATGAGCCAAAGCGTCATTCCTAATTTAGAACCTGGTATAGCTTGTGGTAATGCTGAAAGCGGAGGGTAAATTGTCCAACCGGCTGATGCGGCTCCGTCTTCAATAAAACAAGAACCAAGCATTATAAGAGAAGAGATAAGGAAGAACCAAAACGAAAGCATATTCAGAAATCCGGAAGCCATGTCTCGCGCACCTACCTGGTAAGGAATGAGAAGGTTTGCAAAAGTTCCGCTCAAGCCGCCTGTAAGTACAAAGAACACCATGATGGTTCCGTGAATGGTAACGAGTGCTAAATAGGCATCTGGAGTCAGTACTCCGTCTTTACCCCATTTATCTCCCATTATTGCATTAATGAAAGCGAATTTTTCTCCGGGCCATGCCAGTTGCATCCTGAAAATAACTGACATTACCATTGCCACAACGGCCATAAAAACGGCTGTAATTAAAAACTGTCGCGAAATGGTTTTGTGGTCCATGCTGAAAATGTGCTTGGTCCAGAATCCTTCTTCATGATGTTCATGGTGCGCGTGACCGTGATCTATCGCGTGCCCATGTTCAACGTGTGTGTGTGCTGTATTTCCCATGTCTTATAAATAGCTGAAATTTTTATTATGGATTTTTTGGTGCTGGTGTTGATGCATCTGCCATGAATGGTTTTTGTTTAGCCATCCATTCATTAAATTCTTTTTGCGTTTCTACAATTATTTTTAACTGCATGCTGTAATGCGATGCTCCGCAAATTTTGTTACACAACAAAACGTAATCAAACTCGTAAGGATCTTTGTTTAGTTTTCTTCTCGTTTCATTTACCTGGCGCACCTGCTCCATTACGTATGGATCTTTACGCATTTGTACAGTAGTATATTTTGGTCTGAACCTGAACATTGTTATTTGGCCGGGCACACAGTTCATTTGCGCGCGGAAGTGTGGCATATAAGCACTGTGAATAACATCGCGAGAACGGAAAGTAAAAATTACTTCTGTATCAACAACCAAATGAATTTCTTTGGTCATAACATCATTTTTAGCAGCCGCATCGTTGGTATCTAAACCCACCATGTTTGAACCACTGCACATAGTAAAATCTGTTTTTCCATATTGTTTATCGGCACCTGGGTAACGTGCTGTCCAGTCAAATTGTTTTGCGTACAATTCAATTTTAAGCGCGTTTGGATTGTCTTTGTCGTCCATGATCTGGTTCCAGTAATACAAACCAAAAAAGATAATGAAAGCAAGTACAATTGCAGGAACCACAGTCCAGGCCATTTCAAGCCTGTTATCATGCGGAAAGAAATATGCTTTTGTGTTCTTACGTCCGTAATATTTAAATGCAAAATAAAACAAGGCAACGTTGGTGATCACAAAAACAATGGTACAGATAATAAGATTAAAATTCATAAGCCAGTCAATATCATCTCCATGATAGGAGGCTGAATTTGGCAATAACTTATCAAGATACTTATCAAACTGCCAGTAGCAAAATGCAAAAAACACAAGCAGAAAAGTCATCATTCCGTACGCCATTGCACGGTTATCTGCTTCGGTTGCTTTCCATTCGGGTACTCCCTTTATTGTTCGCGATAATTCAACTACACGCAACAATTGATGCCCTGCTATTGCGAGGAGAACAAGTGTTATAATTACCAATAGTGTCATTGTATATTCTTTA
>JACMLS010000696.1 GCA_014379485.1 Bacteroidia bacterium
AAAGCATCGCCAAACGCCGCAAAGCCTGTAACCGTAAAAATATTATAATGCACACGCGCATTTATTCCAATACAGGGTACATTGGCCCAGGTGTTTCCGGTATAACCAACACCTGGCAGAATTGAAATCCCAAATGGAATTGGTTTTTTGTTTATTATCGGATCTTTTTCAAACGTAATTACCTGCGTTTGAGAAAAAAACTTTCCGCATAAACTAAAAACAAAAATTATTAAAAGATTTTTTTTCACCTTAAACGGAAATTAAAACTGAAAGGTAAGAATAGTTTCCTGCCTTGTTGTTAAATCTGAGCGAACGGTAAGATTTACAGAACCAAATGCTGTTTTGTTGAGCATAAAAAAAAACTCCCGCTAATTTCTTAACGGGAGTTTCCAGATTTTATTTCGCCTAAAGAGCACAACGTAATTGTCACACTGTGCCCTGTCGAAGGGTGACAATTATTTCACTTCCTCAAAATCAACATCAGTCACTTCTTTGTCTCCGTCTTTTTTGGTTCCTTCCTGCTGATTATGATTTTCTTGTGTGGTTTGATTCTCTGCGTTCTCTCCGCCTTGTTTCTGCTCGTTCATTGCGGCGTACATTTCCTGAGATGCGGCTTGCCATGCATTGTTTAATGCGGTAAGGGCTCCTTCAATTTTATCTGCATCTTTTGCTTCGTAAACAACTTTCAGTTCTGCAAGTGCGGTTTCAATTACTGTTTTTTTCTCTGCCGGAATTTTATCGCCATACTCTTTCAGATCTTTGTCTGATTTAAAGATGAGCGAATCTGCCATGTTCAGTTTATCAATTGCTTCTTTCGCTTTTTTATCTGCATCGGCATTGATCTCTGCTTCTTTTTTCATACGTGCAATTTCATCTGCAGACAAACCAGAACTTGCTTCTATGCGTATGTTTTGTGCCTTGCCTGTTGCTTTGTCTTTTGCAGATACATGCAGAATACCGTTGGCATCAATATCAAAGGTTACTTCAATTTGCGGAACGCCTCTTTGCGCTGCCGGAATTCCATCTAATGTAAACTGTCCGATTGTTCTGTTGTCTTTTGCAATAGAGCGCTCGCCTTGCAGTACGTGAATGGTAACTGCGGGTTGATTATCTGATGCAGTTGAGAACGTTTCTGTTTTTTTACTTGGAATAGTTGTGTTGGATTCAATTAATTTTGTCATTACACCTCCGTAAGTTTCAATTCCCAAAGAAAGCGGAGTAACATCTAACAACAATACATCTCTTACTTCTCCGGTTAACACACCGCCTTGTATTGCTGCACCAATTGCAACCACTTCATCCGGATTCACGCCTTTTGAAGGAGCTTTGCCAAAGAATTTTTCTACTGCTGCAACTACTGCCGGAATTCTTGTTGAACCTCCAACTAAAATAATTTCATCAATATCGGAAGTAGAATAACCGGAATTTTTCAGAGCCGATTTACAAGGTTCAATTGTACGCTGAATTAAACTATCTGCAAGCTGTTCAAATTTTGCACGGGTTAAAGATTTTACCAAATGTTTTGGCATTCCGTTAACCGGCATAATGTATGGCAAATTAATTTCTGATGTTGTGGTGCTTGATAATTCGATTTTTGCTTTTTCTGCAGCTTCTTTTAAACGCTGCAATGCCATTGGATCTTTGCGAAGATCTAAACCTTCGTCTTTTAAAAACTCATCTGCCAGCCAGTCAATAATTACCTGGTCAAAATCATCTCCTCCAAGGTGAGTGTCACCATTGGTTGATTTCACATTTAAGTTTGATACACCTTCCTGTTGGTATAATTCAAGAACAGAAATATCAAACGTGCCTCCGCCAAGGTCAAAAACAGCTATGTAATGATCATTTTTGGCTGCCTTATCAAGACCATAAGCCAATGCTGCGGCTGTAGGTTCATTTATGATCCTACGAACGTTCAATCCAGCGATCTCACCAGCTTCCTTGGTAGCTTGCCTTTGGGCGTCATTAAAATAGGCTGGTACAGTAATTACTGCATCTGTAACTTCCTGGCCCAGGTAGTCTTCTGCTGTCTTCTTCATTTTCTGAAGGATCATCGCAGATATTT
>JACMLS010000697.1 GCA_014379485.1 Bacteroidia bacterium
CCTTTTTTTGCAGGAATATTAAACGTAAAATCTTCATAAGGCGGAAATGTACAGGCTCTGTCTGTACAAAGCTGATATTCGTAAGTGCCTTTAATGCTTATTGCCCCGGGTGTTTTTAATTTTATTCTTGTAGTAAAAACTGCTTTACCAACAAAATAAGAAGTTTTCATATCATACATTTTATCATTTTCTTCAATGGGCTTACTTTCTTTTGTTGCACCAACCACTTCATACTCTGCAGATTTTTTAAATGTAATAGTTGTAGGATTTGGCGCACCATCTCCAATAGATTTTACCATGCTGTAGATATGCCAGCCCGGATCTATTTTTGCTGTAAGAATAAGATCATATTCATTGGCATTGATCTTTTTAATTGTTTGGGTCCATTTAGTGTGCAACTCCTGAGCCTGCGTGCCCAATGTCATAACAAATAAAATAAGCAAAAGGAAAGTTTTTTTCATGGGAAGCTTTTTTTAAAATGAGTTTTAAAAGTATTTAAAATACTTACCGCCATTTTAAAAGGCATGTTAAAGAGTTCGAAAATTAACAATACTTGGAAGTTTCTGATAAAAAGGTTTTGCCACTCCCGATAGCTATCAGGAGTGGCATGAATTAAGGAATCTCAATTGAGAAAGGAACTGTTTTTGGTGGATAGCATTGCATGTTGTTACAGGTCATGTATTCTATATTACCCGTAATTTTTATGGGAATATTTTTTACACGTTTTATTCTTTGTGTAAAAACAACAGTGCCTGTAAATGAAACTATTTCAGCATCAAAAGCCGGATCTAATTTTTTTTCTCCGGCAGGTTCAACGGTTTCTCCTGATGTAGAATATTTAAGAGAATCTTTATCAAACGTAAATGAAGTGGCAACGGGCCCTGCATTACCCACTTTCTGTGAGTAAATATGCCACTCCTTATCAATAGTCGCCGTTAAAATTACAAAGACGTCAGAAGAATTTTTATCGTCAAGACTATAAGTAACATTCCATTTTACGGGATTGATTACTTTCATTTTTTCCTGCGCAAAAGCAAAAGAGGAAATCAGCACAAAAAGACAGAGAATTTGTTTCATGCTGTAAATTTAGCAAAAAACATACCAGAAAAGATATAAGACAAAAAGATGAAGGATATAAGATTGGTGTACAAATCTCGCACGCTCAGTCTTATACCTCCATGTCTTATATCTTATATCGGAAATGAATTTCTTTCGGCTTACAGAAATTTAAGGCGCACCCCTTTTTGCGGCCGTACACTTACTACCACGTCATTTTTATAAAAGACTACTTTTTCTGTATTAGAAGTTTCTTCGTTTTCAACAGTTGCGTTAAGAACGAATTCTTTTTTTGTTTTAAGAACAATTTTTTGGCGGAATTGCACTTTGCCTTTATATACTGCCACGGGCATTTTGTAAGTGTGGCTGAAAGAAATTGCGGGCAATGGAGCTATCAATTCTCCTTTCAGCTCAAAATCTTTCGATTTTTTTATTGCGATTTCAATGCCCACAGGTAGCTGTGGCATCTGGTTGCGCGCAAACATCTGAAAGCCGCTGTCAACCACTGCTTCAAAAACAATTGAACCTTCGTTAAGATTTTCTTTAGAGGGTTCATAATACGTTTTCCAGAAAACGTGTTTGTCTGATGCTTTTACCTGGCTCTTTACAAACAGAGAAGAGCATAAGGTGAAAAGAAAAATGTGAAATGATTTCTTCATGTTTGGGGCGATATTTTTTATGCTATTAAAAAAACAAAAAAGAAATTCCCGAAGGAATTTCCTTTAACAATTAATCCACC
>JACMLS010000698.1 GCA_014379485.1 Bacteroidia bacterium
GGCTGATGATAAATTGTTTTAAGTGGCATTAGCAAAATAGAATCTGCATTGCCGGGGTTTGAATAATTTTTTCCTCCGTTGAGGTAATAAAGGGTATCGGTTCCGTAATCAGTTCCCTTTACATTATGCACCCTGAAATCTGTGGTGTTTGCGCCTATGTGAAAGCCAAAATGAATGCGTTGTTTGTAAAATTTAGGCAAATTTCCTTCGTGGCCACCGCTCTGAGCAAGCAAGTAGGTTCCGGTCAGAAAAAAAATGACAATGAGTGCAGATATCCTTGGTGTTCCCTTCATACAGCTTGCTCACAAAGTAACGAAAATAATGCGAATTTATCTTGCAAAAACCGTGCTAATTGAGGGGTTTACGGTCCTTCAAAAGAAATAGTAAAGAAAACAACGTGAGAGTTAAGACGTTTTATTGGTGTTGCGAATTTAGATCCGTCGTGATATAAAATATCTCTCATTCCGCTAATAAGTTTTACTTCTAAGCCAAGTTTAAAATACGGTAAATAGAAATCTACACCACCGCCGGCCTCAACATTATAATCGTTTTTTTTTAAACGCACAATCTGGTTTGACGGATCTACTTTTTTGTCAGAAGCAAGGTCAAGACTATAACTTCCTCCGCCAATAACGTAAGCGCCGAAATTTCCGAATCGTTTACTTTGCAATTTTACAATGAGCGGAAACATAATAAATGTAGATTCAACATGCCTTTCTCTTGTAAAAGAAGTATCTGCCTTGCCCCATTCTTTTTGGCCGTAAGTATATACCAAGCGCCTTGAACCAAAAGAAAGTGTTGGTAAAAAACGCAGACGAATGTACTCGTGCAGGCGAACATCGCAGACAATACCTAAATTAAACCCTCCTTCAGGCTGATGATAAATTGTTTTAAGTGGCATTAGCAAAATAGAATCTGCATTGCCCGGATTTGAATAATTTTTTCCCCCATTAAGGTAATAAAGTGTATCTGTTCCGTAATCAGTTCCCTTTACATTATGAATCCTGAAATCTGTTGTATTGGCACCAATGTGAAAGCCGAAATGAATGTGCCGTTTGTAATACTTAGGCAAATTTCCTTCGTGGCCACCGCTTTGCGCAAGCAGGTAATGGCCTGTAAAAAACAAGATGGAAATGAATGTTGATATTCTCAATGTTTCCTTTATATCGCTGACATTAGAAATAACGGGAATAATGGCAATTTATTTTCCAATTGCAAGAGAAAATTGAGACCTTTAGCCGCAAAATGCAGATTTTATTTAATGGAGCCCCTTTCAACTGATACAACAAATTCAAACGCATTTGTAAGCATTCTTAAAAAATCTGCCAAATTTTTGCTTACAGAGAAAGCTGCATTTTATGTAGTTGTGTTTGCAAATGTTTATATGATCCTTTCCTGGAAGTTTTTTATGACCTTAGATGGGCCATTGCATTTTTATAATGCAAATATTATAAAACACCTGTGGCTTGGCGATTTTCCGGAGGCAAGTAATCGTTATAAGTTTAATGAAATACCCGTTCCCAACTGGGCCGGACATTTTATACTTGCGTTTTTGCAATTGATCTTTAAGGGCGAGGTTGCAGAAAAAATATTTTACAGCAGTTTGTTTTTTTTCTTTCCTGTTTCGTTCAGGTATTTGATCAGATCTATAAGGCCGGATAATACGCAGCTTAGTTTTCTTATTTTCCCTTTTATCTTTTCGGGTATTTTTTATATGGGATTTTTCAATTTGAGTATTGCCCTCATCTTTATGTTTTTCTGTATAGGTTTTTGGTGGCGAAACAGCAATGGTCTTGACTTTAAAAAAACGCTCCTTCTTTCAATTCTTATTCTA
>JACMLS010000699.1 GCA_014379485.1 Bacteroidia bacterium
CAACAAAAACATTTGATGCAAGTGCCGAGTATGATGAAAAATGGTACGTATTTGGTCCTTTTAATCCGCTTGAGGGTGAACTGCAAAAAGAAAACGGTGGTTACGTTTTTAAAATAATTATTGAAGGCCTTGAAGGAGACGATGGAAATCTTTATAAAATGTTTCTCTCAAAAGAAAAAGAAAAGAACGTAGCTATAGAAGGTGGAAATTCTTTCAGCTATGAATACTCTTTCAGGCTGGCAGATACTAAAACAAGTATTTCTCACATTTATCCTTTTATTGGCGGTAACGTTACGGCTGTAGAAATTAATATTTATGATTATGACGATGATGGAATTCTGCGAGTAGTAACGGTAGGAAAAAAAGGACTTGTTTTTAAATCTGCAACAGATGGTGTGTGGAGCCAGTTTAAATGCGATATTGTTACAGATGAGTTAAATACTTCTATGGACATTCAGTTCATAAAAAAGAAAGAAGTAAAAAATAATAACACAGTGGTTTTTATTACCAACCAGTACAAAGAACTTTTACCTTTTTACACAGTTCCGATAGGGGGCGTGCCTAAGTTCAAATACAAAATAAAGGCAACGCCTGTTAAATGAAAGCTGATTTCAGGAAATATTTTGCAGGGAGGCAAAGGTTTTTTTGTCTCGTTTTTTTTCTGATCGCTTTTCTCTCTTATTCGCAACAATATAATTTTAAAATTTTTTCGCAGGATGATGGTTTGCCGCAATCTTATGTGTATGCGCTTGAGCAAACGCAATTCGGTTATATGGCAGTTGGAACCGGCGACGGGCTTTCTTTTACAGGAGGCGGCAAATTCAAAACATTTACTTCTAAAAACGGTCTGGCAGAAAATTTTGTAACGGCGCTTGAAAATGGTGCCAATGGAGATTTATGGATAGGACATTTTCAAAAAGGAGTTACGCTTTTCAGTAGTAATAAATTTTCTGTGATGCCTGCTTACGAAACCTCGTGGGGGCCGGTAAGCCAATTATATTTTTTTGACGGTAAAATTTTTGTTGCAAACAGAAGTGAAGACCTGCTGTGCATTGAGAACGGAAAATTCTCTAAGCTCCCTTTAAAAATTTCTGGCGGAGTGCGTTCTTTTTCTTCTTATGGTGGAAATCTTTTTGCCGCAACAAACGAAGGCTTGTTTACCATTGATTTTGGAAAAGAAGGAATCAGCGTGCTGCGCGTTCCGGCTTGCCAGAACAAAAAAATAACTGCACTAAAAAATTTCGGCGATAGCTTGCTTGTTGCCGGCTCTGACGAGGGAGAAATTTTTATTTATAAACTCCCAATGAATTTCAGAAATTTTGTTTTGCCAAAAATAATTCAGGCCGTTTCGAAAAAGGAGATCAGGGATTTTATTTTAGATGAAAATCTCTGGGCAGGAACATTTGGTGCAGGTATTGAGAAATTTGAACTCAACGGAGAAAATTCTCCTTCTGGCTTGATCAGTGAAAAGAACGGATTAAAAAATGCCTACATCAATTGCCTGTATAAGGATTTTGAAGGAAATAAATGGGTTGGTACTTATGGTGGCGGTGCCTACCTGCTTGAAACAGAAAATTTTCAATTATACACTAAAGAGAACGGGCTTGCAAGCGAGCAATTATTTTCTGTAACAGGTAAAGATAATTTATTGTACCTGGGTCTTGCAAACGGCTTGCAGATCTATGATCAGGCAAACAATGTGAGCCTTGGTTTTTTTGACGCTAAAAATGGTTTTGTTAATGATGAGGTAAAATGTCTGGCACTTGCAGCCGACGGAAAAATTCTGATCGGAACAAAATCAAGCGGTGCTTTTTTTTATGAAACAGAGAAAAGGAAATTCTCAAAGGCTCCCGTTGCTTCTTCAGATATAAACAGCATTAATCCGGTAAACGATTCACTGATCGTTTTTTCTACTGTAGATGGAATTTTTTTTTACAATCCCCTTTCAAAAAAGATCAGCAGCATTACTACTTTAGAAGGAATTCCGCACAACAATGTGTTTCAGACTTTTTCTGAAGGAAGCGGAAGAACCTGGTTCGCGGCGCATCATTCTCCGCTTGCGCTCATCAGCAACGATTCAATAACTCTTTATAAAGACATTCCGGATTTTAAATCCTTTAGCATTAATTCTATCTGCGGGGCAGGTAAGGGGCTTATTTATTTCGGAACCGAAGGCGACGGTCTTTATTCCTATGACCCTTCGACGGAGCTCAGGACAGGCGGAAAAACATTTAAAAGAAAAACCGTTGAAGAAGGCTTACTGAGCAATTATATTTATGGACTTCTTTATGATAAAAAGAACAATTCAATTATTTCTACGCATAAAAACGGCATCAGTATTCTTGAAATTAATTCAGGCAAAATAAAAAGGTATGGTAAAAGTGAAAATTTACCTGCGTTTGAAAACAATATCAACTCTTTTTTTCAGTCACCCTCCGGAAAAATTTATTTTGGAACGGCACAAGGTCTTGGTGTGTATGACCCCAATCTTCAAAAAACAAATACTGTTCCGCCCCTTTTCCATATTTTATCTGTTACTGCAAACAACAAGAAATTTTCTGAACAGGATTCGGTCATCTCTCTTTCTTATGACGAATTTAATTTTCGTTTCGATTTTATAGGTATTTCTTTCCGGAACAATGAGGGAATAAAATATTTTTATAAAATGGAAGGTTTGCAGAGTGAGTTTAAAAGCACCGCAGAAAAATTTGTTGAATTTCCCAAGATCCGCGACGGAGAATTTGTATTTACCATTTACGCAGAAAACGCCGATGGTGTAAAAAGTAAAATTATTTCGCGCACTATTATTGTTATTGATAAACCTGTTTACAAAAAAGCCTGGTTCATTATTCTCGTTTGTCTTGTTTTCGGGCTCTGCGTTTTTTCATTTGTGCGCCTTCGTTTAAAAGCGCTCGAAAAAGCAAACATGATCCTTGAGCAAAAAGTAAAAGAAAAAACAAAAGAAATAGAAGAAGATAAAAAAATAATAGAAGACATCAATAAAGATCTTGAGCATAAAAATCTTGAAATTACCAGCAGTATAGATTATGCAAAAAGAATTCAGACCGCACTGCTTCCTAAAAAACAAGACATACAGCAAAACCTTGATTCGTTTATTTTTTACCGCCCGCGCGATATTGTAAGCGGAGATTTTTACTGGTATACAGAAACAGAATCCTATTACTATTTTTCTGTGGTAGATTGTACCGGCCACGGTGTACCCGGCGCTTTTATGAGCCTTATTGGTTCCAGTTACCTCGATCAGATTATGGTAGAAAAAAAAGAGCCCCTTCCCTCAGAAATTTTAACGGCACTTGATTTTAAAGTGATCGATTCGCTTAAACAAAAAAACACGGATGGAAAATTAAAAGATGGAATGGATATGGCCATGTGCCGGATAGAAAAAAACCACCTTAATGACAGTGCCGGAAGTAAAAAGGTGTTGTTTTCAGGAGCAGGAAGACCCTTGTATCAGGTATCTAATGGTGTTTTAACAGAGGTTAAAGCTTCTATGTTTGGAATAGGGGGCTTTATGGAGGGAATTCAGAAAAAGTGGAAAGACACGGAGGTAATTGCGCTTAAAGGCGATTGGATCTATATTTTTTCTGACGGTTTTGGAGATCAGTTCGGGGGCGCTGATTTTAAAAGATATTCTACCAAAAAACTAAAAAATCTTTTTACCTTTCTCGCCGCTCATGGTCCGCAGGATCAGTATGAGTTTATAAGAAAGGAATTAAAAGAGTGGAAAGGTGAACACGAACAAATGGATGACATTCTGGTTGCAGGAATAAGGCTATGAGTAAAAAAATTAAAAGTGATAAAGATCTTATTCTTGATTTTTCAGGAGTGGCCGATGAAAAACTGCTGAGTTTTCTATTGGGCAAAATAGAGAACTCACGAAAAATTCCACGTAAACTCAAAACAAAGATCTGTTTGTTAACCGTAGAATTGATCCACAACAATATTGGCCACTCAAAAGATTCTGCGCACTGTATTTATAAGCTCGAAAAAACTGAAGATGGTTTTGAGATCACATCCGGAAACTATACAACCAAAAAAAATCTAGACTTTGTAAAACAACGGCTCCTCAAAGCAAAAAAAGAAAAAGATATTACGGCGTTTTATTACAGCCTCTTAAAGAATACGCGTCCCGGTATTTCAAGAAAGCTTGGCCTTGTGCGCATTTACAAAAGTTGTAA
Source organism: Bacteroidia bacterium (assembly GCA_014379485.1). Classification (GTDB taxonomy): domain Bacteria; phylum Bacteroidota; class Bacteroidia; order B-17B0; family Aurantibacillaceae; genus AM-1111. Next base: position 4,200 of record JACMLS010000699.1, read on the forward strand.
CGGGAATATTAAAGTAAGTTCTCAGGTAATAGAAAAGAAAATATTTATTAAATTTCATTTAAAATTAAATTCCCATGCTTAAAATTCCTGAATCGCAAAATTCGCCTGAGGTGATACTTGACACAGACAAAAACAAACTGACCATTGCGGGAAACTCTTACCTGGTAGATCCGGGCAGATATTACCAGTTGCTTTTTAACTGGGGAGAGGAATACAAATGCCCGAACAACAAAGTTTTTCATATAGAAATTAAGCTGGGCTATTACAGCACCTCCAGCATTCAGATGCTGAATTATTTTTTAAAGAACCTTAACAGCAGGAACGCGGGAAAAATTTTTATAAAGTTTTTAATTGATAAAGAGGACGAAGATCTGCTGGAAACAGCCCGCGCACTTACTTACAATACAGGACTGAAACACGAAATAGAAAAGTATTAATTTCTTTACTGAAATTTTTTGTACATGAAAAAATTCAGTTCATTCTTTCCGTTCCTTTTTACAGCAACATTTTTTTGCTCCTGTGGAAGTGAAACAAAAACGCCGGAGAAAAAAGATGATTCATTTGTAACTTTTTCAACTGACATTGCTCCGCTCATTTACAAAAACTGCTCGCCCTGTCACCGTCCGGGCCAGGCAGGCCCCTTCGATCTTCTTTCTTATAACGATGTAAAGAAAAATGCCAACCGAATAAAATTTGCAACTACCACTCATTTTATGCCGCCCTGGCCGGCAGACCCTTCGTATTCAAATTTCATAGGAGAAAGAGTGCTTACACAAAATGAGATTGATCTAATAAAAAACTGGATTGAAAATAAAATGCCTGTTGGAGATTCAACAAAAATTCCATCGCCACCTGAATTTTATAACGGATCTTTTTTTGGCAAACCAGATCTTGTTGTAAGAATGCAGGAGATTGTAAAACTAAAAAGTGGTAGAGACAATTTTTTTATGATTAAATTTCCTTATGAAATTGCACAAGACACTTTTGTGTGCGCAATTGAATTTGTTCCGCACAAAAGAAAATTAATTCATCATGTAAACGGCCACACCATTTCTTTTGACGACAATAAAAAGAAAAATGTTTATGAAGGAAAAAACATTTTGCCTGATATGCAGGAGAATTTTGTTCCCTCGTTCAAAGAAATGGGGCTTGCAAATGACGATGGTACTTTTCCTTTAATGACGCCCAATACGGTTTATTATCTGCCGGGATTTACCCCACCACAATATCCTGGCGATGTGGGCGGATACGTTTTAAAAAAGAAGGGCGCTTTCCTTCTAAAAAACATTCACTATGGCCCGAGTCCTGAAGATGTAAATGATTCTTCATACATCAATATTTTTTTTACTGATAAAAAACCGAAACGTCCCATCAAAGAAATTCAGCTCGGAACTTTTGGCGTTTCTGTAATAGAACCAGCGCTTGAAATTCCGGCCAATCAAATAAAAACTTTTCACACCCAATGGAAAGTTCCGGTAGACATTTCTTTACTTTCTGTAAATCCGCACATGCATTTACTCGGAAAAAATTTTCTCGCCTACGCAATTTCTCCTAATGGCGACACCATAAAACTGATCCGTATAAATAAGTGGGATTTCCGCTGGCAGTATTATTATACGTTTCCTTCTATGAAAAAAATCCCTGCCGGAAGTATCATGCACGCTTACGCAACGTATGATAACACAAAAGAAAATTTATTAAATCCGTTTTCTCCTCCGCAATTAATAAAAGAGCGTAAAGGAACTGAGAGCATGCGCACTACCGAAGAAATGTTTCAGTTTATTTTTACTTACGTTCCGTATAAAGCGGGAGATGAGAATGTGAGTTTGGAACGGAAATAAAACAAGCGCTTATGATTGTACTGTACATAGTTCTTATTATCGGAATATTTTCTGTTGTGGTCATTTTTATAAGGAACCTTATACGAAAAGCAAAGAATTCTTTTTCAATTGAAAAGGCAAAAGGTGGCAAACTGAACATTAGCAAGTTAAGGGAGAAACTGGATATGTTTATTGGGAAACCAATTGTTCTGAAACGGCAATTAAATGATATGGAACTTGAAAAAGCCATAAATGGCGCTTATTCAATTCCCATGAAAAAGAACAAAATAATTCACGTGCAAAAAATAAGTGAAAATGAGTTTCTCTTTTTTACTGAAAACACATTCAGTGATTTTGTAACAATGACTGTAGGAATAAAAGCAGACGTAAAGAAAGTATTTTCAACCACCTATTTACTTAACTATAATCGTGAAAAAAATGAGGTCACGATCAAATCAGATCTTTATGCCAATAGCGATTCCAAATTTATCCGCGATGACTTTAAAGCAGAGTTGTCCATTTATTTTTGGGAAATTTAGTTTTTAGAATTCTGACTGGCAGCATAACTTAGTTGAGGCGCCTTGAAACCGACACGTTCGGGTGTTGTCCACCCGAACTGTGAGGGAATCAATCACGCTCCCATTTTCTTCGTTCACTTCCTTCGTTACGTATCATCTTCCACCCATTCCTCTTCGCTTTCTTTATCAAACGCTTTCGCAAACGTTTCGGATAAAAAATTTTGCGATGCGTTTTTCTGTAACGGAATTTTTTCATCACGCCAATTCTTGCCAGCACATCATAAGCCGCCGCGCCGCAACGCATTCCAAAAAAAGCATAATCGTAAGGCGTTTGTTCTCTGTAGGCTTTACTCAAGCTATCAAAAAGTAAGCCCTGCCTCGCCGATATTGGAACAAGGACTGTAAGTTTTTTTACACTGTCGTGATGCGAACCCATAATAGTCCAGAAAGAATTAGGCGAATGGGTTGTAAAACTACTATGTCTTTCTTTTTTCTTTGCAAACACATGAAAACTTCCGCTGGGTACAAAATTAAAAACAACATTGCTGTCTTTTTCAATTCCAACATGCCCGCCAAGTATTCCTCCAAACCATTTGCTTTCTGTTGCTTTAAATTTTTTCTTCGGTTTAGAGCCGTAAAGAAAATGAACTTTTATAAAATGAGTCTTGTCTTTTAAATTAACCGTGTCTTTTGATTCTGTAGAAATCTTTTGAATAGCGGATGTTTTGCCATAAAAACAAAACAGCAGCGCTATGAATAATAATTTTTTCATAACTGAATTTTTTTTGGTGAATAATATTTATCCTTCCCTAAATAGGTTTTTACTCTTAGTGTAAACATGTTGCCGTACTGAGACTTACCCCCTGAGAGATTAAAATTGTATGCGTAAATAAAATCGATGAAATACAGGGATAAGCCAATTGAAGGTCTCAGGTATTGCTTGCCGTTAAAATTATTGAGGTATTCAATGCGAAATTGCGGATTAATGATCGGAGGAAATGTTCCGCACTCGTACTGAATAAAAAATTTCCCAAAAGAATTTTGTTTTGGATCTTGAGCGGGTTTGTACATGTTTTCGTATCCGAATCCCCAGGCAGTAGCAGCGTACACGCCCAAACCTCCTCCTTCACTGTATTCTTCCTGGTAAGCCCTGCCAAGTTCAAAAGAATAACTTTTTGAAGAACTCCAGTTATGCCCG
>JACMLS010000700.1 GCA_014379485.1 Bacteroidia bacterium
AATTTTTTCATCAATGGTTCCGTTCCAGGTTTTTAAAACTCCTTTTCTATCATCAAGATTTTCTTTGGTAATATCTTTTGCTGCAATCTGAGTCAATTGCTCTTTAAAGCCATCCTGCTTCTCAAAATAAGGATCTTTAGCTACAGAAACATTTCCGTTTGAGTCTGATGGAAGAACCGGGTTTTTGTTTTTTGAAGCGACCAGTTCATCATTAGTAGGAGCAGTTTTTTGCTCTTTTTGCGCAATAGCTACCTGGTTCAGATTCTCTTTTTTCTGATTCTGTAAGTTTGTTATTTGCTCATTAAGGCGTTTCTTATCGGCAGGATCTTTTGTTTTGTTGAGCGAATCTTTTTTGATTTTAATTCTCTCATCAATCTTAGTTGTCCAGTCTTTAAGCACTTCAATTTTTGTTCCAATAGTTTCTTTGGTTTTTTCTGTGCCTTCAATGCCGGCAAGTTTTTCTTTAATATCGTTTTCCTGCGTTTTATAAACGTCAGTTTTCACTGAGGTAGTTCCGGAGGTATCTGTTGTTTTTACTATAACAACATCTGTGTTCGTTTTTTCAGTATTGGCATTTGTTTTTGCCACCAGGGGCGTAATATCTGTATTTCCTTTTTTAGAGTTTTCAATAAACGTAGTTGCAATTTCAGTTTCGTGTTTTTTATCGTCAATTTCTTTTTGAGTATTTTTTATATTATTCTCAGAAGTTGCCAGTTTATCCTCTTTTCCTTTTTTCTCGTCCTTGAGGTTCTGAATTTCGGCTATCAGCGTTTCTTTGGTTGGTTTATCTTTTGTATTCTTTAACTCCTCTTCCTTCTGTTTAATTTCACTGTCAATCACGGCAACATCTTTTTTAATCTCGTCGTTCTTTTTATTCAGATCAGCAAGTTCTGTTTCCTTCTTTTCAATTTCTGCCTCGGTAGTTGTGTTTACATTATCATGCTTAAGATCTTTTGTTTTTTGCTGATGGGTAATTAACTCTTTCTGAATTTTTTCGCGATTGTCAAGAGCTGTTTTGCTTTTCGGATTTTTGTTCAGTTCTACCATTGTTTTCACAAACTGATCCTGTAGCTCTGCTTCTTTCTGTTTATTCTTAGCATCTTCCTTAATATCCTTTGCAATTCCATCTGCTTTTCCGGAAAGCTCTGTAAGTTCGTCTGCTTTCTTTTTGTCGTCCTTAGCATTATCAATTGCTTCCTTCTTCTGAATCGGATCGGTAATTCCTTCTGCCTTTTTTAAATTACCATCAGCCTCTGTCTGTTTCTCGTCAGCAATTTTCTTAAGGTTAGCCGCCATTAACCCTGCGTTGTCTGCCTGCTTATTAAGATCGTCAGCCTCTTTCTTCAGATCTGCAAGGTCTTTTTTTGCAGTATCGAGCAATTGTGCATTGCTAAGATTTTTAAATGGATTATCAGGTTGATTTTTTTTAGGAACCGAATCCGTTAAAGGAATATCCTTTTTTGCAATAAGTTGTGGCTCATTTTTAAATTGAGTAGAATTTTCATTGAGCTGTTGTTTCTCCTCAATCACGGCCATTAAATTTTCATAATCCTTTTCGTCTTCTTTTTCTTCAAAGAAATTCTGGATCACTAATTTCTGATCTTCATAAGTAATAAATTGTTTAAACGGACGGATCTCAAAAGCAACAGGAAGAGAAATTCCCTCACTTTGTGTCGGGTAATTTGGTGTTGAAACTGTAAAAATAAATTTCCCTCCTGTATTGGGAAGTTTTACATTATACCCCCCTTTTTCATTGACAGTAAACGTTCCTACATTTTCTCCGGTCTCAATACTTTTTACAGCAATTTGCGATTTAAGAGGCAGCCCATCAGTTTTTGAAATTGCAGAGCCGGAAATAAAACCAAATTCTGTTGGCCTGCGTTCAATATCAATTTTATATACATCAATACGCCCAAACTCACTTAAGCGATTAGAAGAAAAAATTGCAAGTTTTTCAAGCGAATCTGTTACAAATTGAATATCATCTGCCGGAGTATTGATTGGGAAATCTAAGTTAACAGGCTTACCCCAGGTCTGGTTTTCATCGTTCCAGGTAGATTTAAAAATATCAAATCCGCCCATACTATTATGGCCCTTGCTGCAAAAGAACAGATCTTTTCCGTTTGGATGCAGGTAAGGATAGTCTTCATCAAGATCAGTATTCACTTCGCCTGGAATTGGAAAGGCTTTTGCAAAATTTCCGTTAGGTAAGCGCCTTGCCATGTAAATGTCTTTTCCCCTGTCGCCATTATCGCCATAACTTGCAAATAAAATTACAGAGCGGTCTTTGCTCTGAAACATAATCAGTTTATCTTTTTTCTTTTTATCTGCTCCTAATTTAAAATCGTCTGTTTTTACGAGCAGATTACCACCGTAAAAATTCTGCGGATAACTTCTGAAATAATCTGCAGAAGGCATTCGTTTTTTCTCAATTACTACCAGCTCTTTTACTCTCGATAATAATCTTTTTCCGTTTTTAGCAGATTCCATTTCGCGATCTACTTTTAATTTTTTTGCGTTAGAACTGCTTGCAATTTCTTTGTATTCAGAATAATTTCTCAGAGCTTCATCAAAACGATAATTGAGATGGTACGCTTTTCCCAAATAAAAAACCACTTCTTTATCGAGCTCTGCAATTTTTTTCTTGGCAAATTCAAGATAAGGAATTGCTTTTTTTCTGTCTCCTTTTTCATCTCCCACAAATAAAATACATACACCTACTCTGTATTGGTATTTAGCATCTTTAGGATAGTTTGCAAGCAGAGTCGAATACAACTTATAAGCTGCCCCGTAATCTTCTTCTTCGTAAAAAATTTGAGCTTGTTTTTTTTGCTCGTCTTCGTTTAATGAATACCTGATGCCGCTAATGAGTTGAAAAAAACCCAAAAGAAAAAAAATCCAGACAATTCTTTTTTTAGTCCGAGCGGCCATTTACTATTTTTGAAGCCTTGTTAATTCAAAATCAAGACTTTATACAAATTTAATCAATTTCTTATTCAGATGCTAAATAAAGGCTTTTTACACAAATTTTTACGATGAAATTGGCAAATTTTAAGACCGGAGGGGTTGAAAAGAAATAGCTAAGTCAAAAAACCAGTTTTCGTTACAGAAATGTTAAATTAAGATCAGGAAATTGCGTAAAGTACAGGTACGTTATTTTGAGCATTTACAGATCTGAAACAACTGATAAGCGGGTTCAAATGGCTTATAGTTGAAATATTTTTTACCGTGGGTACTCAATACGCACATGATAAATATTCATGATACGTTTTTTGAATATTTTTTTAATGTTGGTGATATCACGAAAAGTAATATCTGAATTGATGAATTGATTTTCTTCTACCTGCGAACCGATTACACGATCAACCAATTCGTCAATACTCTGCGCGTCGTATTTTTTTAAACTACGCGATGCGGCTTCAACAGAATCTGCCATCATAAGAATTGCGGTTTCTTTAGAATACGGAATGGGGCCGGGATATCGGAATTTGTCTTCATCAATCACCTCATCTTTATGCTCCATTTGGTAATGCCGGTAGAAATAGCGCGTTAAAGTTGTGCCGTGATGTGTGCGTATAAAATCTATAACCTGGTCTGGCAATTTATTTTCTTTGGCCATTTCAATTCCTTCTATCACGTGGTTAATGATGATCTGCGCGCTGTCTTCGTAAGCCATTTCATCGTGCGGATTTACACCGCCCACCATGTTTTCAATAAAATAACGGGGCGCTTTCATTTTACCTATATCGTGGTACATGGCGCCTGTACGAACCAGCAAGGGGTTTCCTCCTACTTTGTAAACCGCTTCTTCTGCAAGGCTGGCCACTTGCAAAGAATGCTGAAATGTGCCGGGTGCTTTTTGCGCCAGCTCGCGCAACAAAGGTGAGTTTGAGTCGCCCAGTTCAAGCAAAGTAAAATCAGAAACAAAACCAAATACTTTTTCGCTTATAAAAATAAGAACGTAAGCAAAAAGTACAAGGGCGCTGCTTACTGCAAATGGAATAAAATCGCTTAATTTAATGCTGAGGGTTTTTGATTCGAGAATAAGTTCGAGCGACAAAAATGCAAGCACATAGGTAAAAAATATTGCAATAATAGAAGTGAATAACTGAGATCTTCTGCTTAAGGCAGCAACAGAAAAAATTGCACCAATGCCGGCAAAAAGTTCAATAAAAATAAATTCAAAACGCTCAGGTGCAAGAAAAGATGCCATGATGACAATGTTGAGATGCGTAAAAAGAGCAGTGCGGGTATCGAAAAAGGTGCGGATAAGAATGGGTGCAATTGAAAATGGAATGTAAAAAATATACGATCCTGTTTCTGCTACTTTACTGGAAACAACCACAAACAAGATCATAAGAATGAAAATAAAAGTGATTTCACTGTTTTGCGAAAAAATATCCTTTCTGAAAAAAAGTAAAAAAAGCATCATCATTCCCAAACACATGCCGGTCATCATTACTTTGCCGCCAAGCAAAAGATAATTGCCTGTACTTTTATTTGTGTTTGTTTTCAATTCGCTCCGCAATGAGGTGAGAATTTTCATTTTTTCTTCTCCTACAATTTCTCCTTTATTAATAATGGTCTGCCCTTTTATGATCTTACCATGAACGGCCAGTACATTTGAAAAATTCTGATTGAGCGCTTTTTCTGAAAGTTCTTTGTTGTAAAAAACATTTACAGAAAGATAGCTTTCAATTGAATCGCGCAGATCCTGAGCCTGCTGAAACGGTAAAGATTTTAATCTGTCTTCAATAAACTCATCGGCCTGCTGCAAAGTAAAAAAA
>JACMLS010000701.1 GCA_014379485.1 Bacteroidia bacterium
TGTATGCGGCATTCTGATTACACTCTAAACTACGCAGGCCTTCGAAATTTGTGTATTGTCTGAACCGGCTTTTCTTTGTGGCATTATACTCTACAGCATCAATTTCATAAATTCCATTATTTGTTCCAACCCAAAGATGCTGCTGATCATCAAACACCATAAAGTTTACGCAGTTGGAATTATATTTTTCATCTATTGAAATTTTTTCAAACGTTTTTCCATTGAAGTAAGTAATTCCGTTAATAGTTCCGATCCACATATTATTTTGTTTATCGGGTACAAGTGCAACCACATTGTTATCTGTAAGACCTTCTGTAATAGAAAAATTAGTAAAAGTAGCTCCATCATATTTATATAATCCGTTGCTGCTCGCAAACCACAAATTTTTATTTGAGTCTTCGATAATACTTTTTATATTTTTACCAATATTATCTCTTCCGTTAATAAAATTTTTAAATGTTTTACCATCATAAACAGATGCGCCTGTTGTTGTGCCAAACCACATGTTACCTTTCTGGTCCTGGCAAATAGAATACACTGTTTTTCCACCCGCACTGTCTTTAAGTGCTGTAAATTTATTTGCCTCATACTTACAAACCCCACCCGAGGTTCCGAACCAGATGGTGTTTTTATTATCTAAAAAACTAGTCCACACAATATTATTGTTCAAACCATTTTCAGTAGTATATGTTGTAAATCTTTGCTTTCCGGCCAAAGAAAATCCGGCGTTTTGTTTGCAAACTCCGTTACCATAAGTAGAGAACCAAAGATTCTTTTCTCTATCCTCTGTTACAGACATTACAATATCGCTGCTCAGACCTTCATGGGTAGTATAACTCACAAAAGTTTCGCCTGTAAATTTCAATACGCCTTTGCCATCTGTGCCAAACCAAACCTTACCTTCTCTATCCTGCATTACCGTATTTATGTTGGGATAAAAAAGTCCATTACTCTCATCAAAATTCAAAAAAGTCTTACCATCAAATTTACTTACGCCGTTTTTAGACGCGAACCAGAAATTACCGAGCTGGTCTTGTGTTGCAGACCTTATCCAGTCAAGCACCAACCCGTTTTTTTCTGTATAATTTATAAACGTTTTTTGAGTTACCCAGTGCTCTGACGAAGAATTGTAATTAAATACACCCTCGCCATAAGTACAAAACCAGAGTTCTTTATTTTTATCAAGTATGATCTGGCTTATGTTATGTGGCTGCGCAATTGTTGAATCAATTTTTTTAAATTCAGTTCCGTTGTAAAAACAAATTCCGTTCCGGGTTCCGAACCAGATATTTCCACTAGCATCTAAACAGGCAGAACGCACATAATCATTTACCAATCCGTCTTTTTCATTGTAATACTCAAACTCTTTGCCATTGAATTTACAAACACCTGCTCCATCAGTACAAAGCCACAAATTATTCTTGGCATCTGTAATAAGAGATGTAACCTGATTTTTAGACAGTTCTGATTTAAGAACATAACTTTTAAAAGTTTTTCCACCTGTCTTAAGCTCTGCAGAAGGCTCAAAGCGGTTTATACCTCCTAATGTTGCCACCCATATCTTTTTATTTTTATCCTCCACAATACAATTAATGCGGTTATCAAGCAACCCGTTTTCTTTTGAATAATTTACAAAACTCTTACCATCATATCGCGTCAATCCGCCAAAAGTTCCCAGCCACAAATATCCCTTATCGTCCTGAAAAATTGTTTGAACCTGAGACTGCGCCAAACCATCTTCAATTGAATAATTTATAAAACTATATTGCTGAGAAGATAAGTTTGCAACGCAGAACAAAAACAGCAGGCAGCTTAAATGAAATATACTTTTGTTGCGGGGGAGCATACAGGCTGTGTTGATTCTTTAACTAAACTATTAAAAGGATAAACAAAAAGCAGGCGGAATGATTAAACTGTTCCTGCCAATGTATAAGATGTAGTGTTTGTTGATTTAAATGCAGCCTTATGCCACTCCCGATAGCTATCGGGATCGCAGATTTACACAGATTGAAGGCGCAGATTGTTAGAGGATTTTTATTTATACATTCGCCAATTAAGATAGATTTAAGAGGTTAAGTTTGTACAATATCATAAAGAGCTCGCAGGTGCTATAATCGCCCTTGTAGCTGTACAACTTTTTTCCGCTAGAGTAATCAGATATAGCTCCGTTTTCAATTCTATAACGTTTTTTTACCTGATTGATATTCGGATACATAAGTGTCCTTGAAAACAAACAGTTTTTTACCGCTATTGTTGTCGCAAAGGGCATCGTTTACAATCTTAAAAAGCCTCTTCCCGCTCTGGTAATCACTTATATAATTGTCTTGACATTTGCATTGTGTTTTCCCGCTTGAATAATCAGAAAGTTTTCCATCTGATATGGCTATCTTTTTAGAACCCGAGTTATATTCAGAAACTGACTGAGCCCTGAACTGGGTAAAAAGGAAAACAAATATCATAAGCAGACAATTCGATAATTTTGTAGTGGTTCTCATAATTTTATGGTTAGCAATTCTTGTGCCTAAAAAGAATTGGTAATTAAA
>JACMLS010000702.1 GCA_014379485.1 Bacteroidia bacterium
AATAAGGTGTTCTGCTGCCAACTATCAAGTCATCTTGCATCGGCAGTTGCATTAACTGCTGATCCTCTTGTTGTACTGAAGAAGAAAGCTACCCGTTGATTGCCGCATCTCCAAAAAATAGTTCGATTGAATGATTATTGCGATTAACTCCATCAAATTTTTAAAGCAGGCCGGGCATGATTATTTTTATCTGCCAGTAATTCTTCGCTGTATTTTATCCATTGTTCAATTTCCTGGAGCTGCGCAGTTGTGTAGGATGGAACAACAAGATCTTCCCAATCCATATCTGTTGTGATAAGTTTAGCGGGAAAATCAGGACTGAGATCTGGTTTACGAACTTGTCCGCGAAGAACAAGATCAACGAGATCGCGCGAAGGGGTTAAAATACCGCTAAATTCAGGTTCTCCTGCAGATGCTTCTTCCAGGTACACAAAGTTCTCTTTATAGAATACATGATCTTTTTCAAAGAGACGAATTAGTTCAAATCTTTTTCCAAGATTGCTTCCCGCAAGAATGAACATGATGGTTTCGCCGGTTGGAATAAAACCCCGGTAATTTTTGCCGGTAACTCCGCCAAAAGAAACTTTGAGTTTATCCATTTTAAATATGTCAAGTATCTTTGGATAAATGTGTATGGACAAAGAAAGTATGAGTACAAGTCGTTCATCAAAATTAAAATTGTATTTTTTCAGCAGCTCTGCGTATGGCGAGTTACTCCTGGTCAACAGTGGAGGGACAAGATCATAAATATTTTTTTCAACAAGGTTTTCTTTCGAGTTAATGATTCTTTTTTCTTCCAATATTCTTTTCAGCCATTTTAATTCTTCAATAACAGTATTGTCACTGAGATTATTTCCGTTCATTATTGCGTCGTCATGCAACAATTCTTTTTTTTCCTCTAAATTCATGTTTAAATTTTTTTAGTATTTGGTGATTTTTGCTTTTCCCTGGTTGTCAAATTCTGTTCTCATTCGAGTTTTTCCACCGGGCCCATAAACAATTTCGGTTTTTAAAATGCCGCCTTCGTATTTTCTGTACCGCCACTTTTTGCCCCCCGGTTTAAAATGGAATTCTTCATTCAATACAACAGAGTCATTGAGTACAATATAAAATTCAGATTTGTATAAGTTGCCCTTACTATAAGTTTGTTTTGACAACAAGGTGTCATTTTTAAAAATGGCGAGTTCGAACACTTTGTTGTTTTTATAATGCAGTGCAGGCCCCTGCTTTTTATCGTTTACAAAACTTATTTCGGCAAGCACTTCCTCTTCGCTGTTTTTTACAATGCATTGGCCGTTTTTTTTATCGTTTACATACTCACAGGTAGTGGTTGTAAATTGATTTTCGAAACGGGGATTCTGCACATCTTCAGTGATACGAATGCCTTTTTGCAGTGAATCTGTTTTGTTTTGGGAACAAACTTTTTCAGCAAGTAAACAAGCAGCCAGGAAAATTATGATTGCAAAAGTGTTTCTCATTTTTTCTTTTTATACTTGGCCGAACCTTTTTTTGGATTGGGCTCCGTTTTAATGATCGTGCTGTTGCTTTTGGTATCAGTGGGAACGATGGTAATGTCAAAATCAAAGAAAGATCCCTCCGTTCCTGTTTTACCAGGGTTGACCTCAATTGTAATATTGGTATTTCCATCTCCAAGGTCAAACTCAACTGTTCTTCCGCTTCCATTCCTGTCTTTTACGAGGCCTGAATCATAAATGACTTCTCCAGTTGCCGTATTTGTAATCACTATGCGGTCTGCTTCATCTCTCATATCATAAGTAACAGTCATTTTTCCTTTAGAAGTTTTGAGATCTGTTGGTGGTGATTTATAGGTCGTTTTTCCTTCAGCCTCAGTATCCGGTATAACAATTATTATGGGTGTATCCTGTTTTCCAACATCCCACCAGGTTGAGCCGGACTGTTTTGTCTCATTCAAATATTTTTGGAACCACTTTTTATCTCCACGCTTACGACCGAAAATATCCGTTGAATTTCTGAACGCATCAAAAATTTCATCTTTTCTCTTTCCTTCCAATTCATCTGAATGCTTTTCTACATACCGATCAAATTTATTGTTGAATTTTTTTTCTGCTTTAGTTTCTTTCGGACCTATACCCGGCATTTTATTTGGGTTAGACGAATTTTCTTTTTTCTTTGTACTTTGATATTGGTTTTTCTTTTTCTGGGGTTTATCAAAATGGTTGTGCTGCCGTCTGTAACGACGACCTTGCCGTTTTTTCCGGCGGCCCTGCCTTCTCAAGTTTCGCCTTTGTTTTCTCATCTTTCTTCGGCCACGGCGTTTTCTTTGACGCCTGGCGCGATCCCATCTATCCATTTGTATCATTCCGCCTTCTGATAACGGCGACATTGAAATGTCCGGGGCATCGGTCATTTCTTTTACCTCACCTTCATCTTCCATTGCAAGATCTTCCTCTTCTTCTTCCATGCCCTCATCGTACTCATCATAATCGGCGAGCGCGAGCTCGTCTGTATCCTCTTCGGCCTGAGCTTGGATGGTGTTTTTTTTGGTTGAAGCTTTTGGTTTATTTTGAAATTGTCTCTTCATAACAATTAATTTTATTTAAATAATTCAACTTGGTTTTTTATTTGTTTTTAGTTGTCATTTTTTCGGTTTTACTTTCGAATGGTGACACTAAAATTATTTTTCAAAATGAGTTTATATATTCCTTTATTTTTTTTTGCAGGCAACCCTTTAAATTCAAGTTGCAGTTTGTGAACGGTCGCATAATCCAGGCCCTCAATCAGCGCCAAATTATTTGCTTGGTTTATTTTGTCTTTGCTTTTTAAAGTGTCGGAAATTGTCGTCGGGTTCGACCATCCCCCGGGTCGCTTGTAGCTTATAACGCTTTCATCATACAATTTCTCACGAGTGGCACAAATGAGATAAGATCCTTTTTTCAACAGAATAATGAAGCTGTTGCCCGAGGGAATAAAGTGTTCATAAAAGACTGCAAGCACCGGTTTGGTGCCACTCTTCTCTAAAAATCGAGATAAGCCAGAAGGAACCCCAGCTATTTTAATTGCTTTTATTTCAAACCTCACATAGGTTGAATCGGTTTTAAAGACTTCCGGATGAACCGTCATCTTTAAAAAATCTGAACTACGGAGATTTATACTTACAGGATTATTTTCTACTGACAATTTACGATATACAACCGTAACAAGACTATCCGTTCTGATTTTGGCAAGAAGATGCAACGGAAACGACACGTTCTTTTCTTTCAAGTCGCATCTAAAATTTCCCTCCGCATCTGTTATGCAGGAAGAAATAACCTCTCTCTTATCAGCGGAAACAATCATCAACTCCTGTTCCGCTAACGGTTTGAGGTCCATTGTTAGCATTCCTGTAACCACTATTATTTTCGAAATCAGCATTTTTTTATTTTATATAATCGTATTCACCTGGATACTTGTCATTGAGTGCTTTTTTCATCCCCTCTTCAAGATGATTCACGCCTTCACCCTCAAGCTTCCGCTGATAGGGTCCTATAAGGACTGCATCCTCTTCGAGTTCGTTTTCCTTATCTTCCGGCCTGTAATTTTTTTCCTTAGTGCCCTTATATGCTATACGAATTTTTTTGTGGTCAATAGGTTCAAATCCCCTGATCAAGTATGTATTGAAAAACGCCCTTGACTCCACGCTCACTGTATCAGGCATTCTAAAAGCTTTAAGCACCGCATTCATTGTTTGTTTCCAGTGCGGTAAATCATAAATGGCAGCAAGACCGGCTTCACGCTGGTTAGAACCGCCTCCACCCTCTTTTACATTTACTGATTCGTACCAAGGTCCTTCAGCACCTGGTAAATTATCAAGGTTATAATTTATTTTATTTTCATCTGTAGTCAGTTCATACGAACCAGAATTAGAAGTCACAGAACCGGGAACAGGAGTTTCTTCTCCTTTTGAATTAATTGCCACCACTTGTCTCCAGATAAATTGCAGCCATCTTGATTCTTGTGAAAGCCCACCCTTGTACTCATAACCAAAAGCATTTTCAACATCCACTTCACCTTTCTTGCCTAGTGTTCTATATTTCATAAGAAAATACCGTGTTACATTACCCCCTGCTACCACATTGCTCTTCGGTGTTCCGGGATTTAAAAGAGTACTCTCCGACTGTCCTGTTATAGCAGCAGCAGGTGGAGATTGTAGTAAGTAGAGTGCAAAATTTACGTCATCGCCTTTCAGGTTATTTTTTATCTGGTCGATCAGACCTTCTTTATTACCAGTGTTTGCCTGGTAATCACTCATTAGTTTTTTCGCCAGGCTATTATCTCCTCCGCGGGTAGAAATATGAAAAGGCATCAGAAGGTTAACAATTTTCATCATGTCAGCTGACAGGATAGCTGCTGATAAAGCAACGCTGATGCTCTTTAATTCCGCTTCAGAAGGTTTTTGTATAAGTGCATTCGCAGGATTACCTGCG
>JACMLS010000703.1 GCA_014379485.1 Bacteroidia bacterium
CTATTTCCTGAATTTTTTTTACTGATGAAGGAAAATAGAAAAAAGTATCTCTTGTGTGTACTATCTGTAAAGATGAGTCAATTGACAATGGTTTTTGCTTCAGGTAAACTGCCCCTTGTTTTTTGCCAGCCATATAATGAATTTCTTCCCATGTATACCCGATTGCGGGTACAATATGTAAAATTGATTTTATTCCATTATTATATTTTTCTCCCCATTCATAATCAAACCAGTCAGTCTCATTAAACACCTTTGTGTCGTAAATGGAATAAGAACTGCTGTCTGAAGTTTTGGTTTTTTTGTTATAGTTAACCATGTACGAAAAAAAAACATCATTCATGCGGTAACGGTCTTCTGTTGTTTTTACCGAGTTCCAGGATTCTGAAATGGTTTTTACATTAAACTCTGTTACCACTATTCCGCCGTATACGTTCCGATTTCTATTAGTTGTAATAATTAGTTTTTCGGTAGGATTTATTTGAAGTGTGTCAAACTCAGGGTTTTTTCCGTTATTGAATTTTATTGAATTGATCAGTTTTCCGTTCTCGTCCCAACTTTTATAAAAACTTTTTGCAAGGCTTTCTGCCCCCAATACCTGGAAGCGTTCGTTTTTTCTGAGTAAAAGATCAAAAAAATTATCTGGCCGGTTACGAACAGTGTCAAGCAAGGCATCGTAAATGTCGTACTGCAAAATTATTTTTCCGTTTGAGTAGAACGAAACGGTATCAGCTAAACGGTCGTTTTTGTAATTTTCTGTTTTTTGCAGATCGCCATGACTATCGAATTCTGTCCATTTTCCTTCGAGCAAACCTTTGTTGTAATTGCAAATTGTTTTGTTGGCGTCAGGATGAGACCTTGCCCATTTACTGTTCACCATTTTTTTTATCCATTCTCCCTGCTTCAGTCCGTTTTCAAAATCGCCTTCTTCTTCGGTTGTAGGAGTTGTTGAAAGTTTGCTTGAATAATAATTGGTAAAATCATAACCAAAAAAAACTGCATTTCCATTCGGAAGATTGTTTTTTATGCCGAAAATAGCGGAGACTTTTGTAGTGTCAAGAAGTGACATTTCTTTCTTCAGCAATTTTGATCTGAACTCGTAATCAGAAAACAAAATATAATCTCCGTCAGGACAGTTGAAACCGGTTGGGGGAATTCCACTTACATTTCCGGTACGTACAGGGTAAACAAAATACTCTTTGTTTTCGTAATTGTATTTAACAGGTTGAAATGTATTTTGTGCCGCAGAAAAAAAAATACCTGAAAAAAAAAGTATAGAAAAAAGAAATATCCGGCACATACTGATAGCGTATGTATAAATATAGGCAGAAAATTTTAATTTATTCTCTTAGTTTTTACGGGGCGTTAGACAAAACTCCGTTTATATTCTCCCCGATAAATTATCGGGGCTGAGACGCTAAGGGTGTTTTCAGGACAGATGGTGCGCCATTCTTTCTTAGCGGCTTTGCGTCTTAGCGAGATGAAACCATTTGCAGCTAAAAAACCGGCTCAGAATTTAGCGCGGTATCTTCTGCCTCTGCGGGGTCTGTAATTATCTTCGTCTTCTTCGTACTCTTTGGTTTTGTTCAGGTTTGTCTCAAAGGTTTCTGTAGTGATCAGGTCTCCGTTCTTGTACAGGATTACACTGTAGTTGAGTTCGCGCTTTGCGTATTCAAAACTTTTTCTTGCTTCTTTGTTTTCCTGATCAAAACAGGCTCCGTCTTCAAAATTCATATTTTCAAGATCTCCTTCAAACCATAATCCGTCTTTGTTTCCGTTTACGTATTTACCTGTTTCGTTTAATTTTTGTGAAGGATCATAGAATTTCCAGAGTCCGTTTCTTTTAAAATTTACGTATTCTCCGTCAGCAATTTTATTTCCGTTCTCATCATAAATAATTCCGTTGCCATTTCCGCTTTTAAGAATTTGTTTTCCTTCATAATCCCAGGCGTCAGTATAAAAGATCTCAAACGCGGTTTTATCCTGATGGGTGCTGCAATCGTAGCCGCTGGTCCATGTGTAAACAAAACCCCTGCAACGAATCTTTCCATTATTAAAATACCCGGTAATTTTTCCAACAAAAGCCGCAGAGTCTTTTTCTCCGGCTAATCCTATCACGGTGTCCTTAAAATGCACTTCATTTGTCAGCGTTCCTGCAACATTATAAAAACTCCATTTTTCTTTCGGGAATCCGCCAATGATATTTCCATTGCAAAGAATTTTTCCGTTTTCAAAAAATGTGGTGTAGGTTGCAAACATTTTTTCTTCACCAATAATTTTAAATTTTCGTTTCCTTTGTTCAAGAAAGTTATCATAACCCGCTATATCAGTGCCAAATTCTGTTTTGGAACTGTCGGCAAATTTCATCTCTTCTTTAAGATCGCCGTTGTCAAAAAATAATTTTTTAGATCTTACAATGTTCTTGTCTGCATTTATTTGCTGAACCGGTTTCCCTGTCATTATATCAAAAACTGTATAGTTGCCTTTTAAGCGGTTGTTTTCAAAATAAGCTTCCACATTTTTTTTACCTCCTATAAATTCTGCGTATTCTCCGTACAAACTATCGTTTTTATAATTGGCAAACTGTTGCAATTCTCCGGTTTCGGTATAAAACTCTACTCTGCCGTCTGTTTTACCCATGTTCAGATTTGAAATGAGTTTGGGTTTACCTGTGTAATAAAATGTTTTGTAAGATCCGTTCAAAAAACCTTTGCTGTAATTAGCTTCGTATTCTTTAAACAAAAAAGTTTTATCTACCATTACATAGTCAGAACTGTCTTTGTTGTATTTTTCTAATCTTAACTCCTCTGTCTGATAATTTTGAACAAGGCCATCCGCTTCACCATCTGTAAAATTTGCAACAAGATAACTTTCTCCGTCTTTTGGTTTAAGACGAAAAGAAGATCCGGCATTTTCAGAGATGTTTTTTTTTCTTTTTAAAATTACAAATTCCCATTTTCCGTTTCTTATTCCGTTCAGCAGGTTTCCTGTTTCAATTGTGGATGCATTCTCGTAATTAGCACTATGGATCGTAAATTTATTTTTCTTTAGGATCTTTTCGTCGCTGACCAGAATTATATTTCCGTTGATTGGTTTGTCGTTCTCCAGATAGGTGTTTGCCCAGGCTGTTCCTTCAAAATCATCAGAGTACTCTCTTATTGAACTTTCTTTGCTGTGATATACGTTGTTGGTAAAATAAGTTTCGTAGGTCAGGTCTGACACCACACCCAGGAAACGCAGAGTATTGACTCCGTTTTTTTGATAGTAATTTTCTTTCTCTCTTTTCCAATAAGTAATTTCTCTCGCAACTCTTACATCCTGCCAACTGTAACCAAGTGTATCGCGTATATAAACCCTGTTTGTTACGGTATCAATGCTTAGTGGTTTGTCGGCTTTTCTTCCAAAAGAATTTTCTTCCCAGGCGTAATTGAGTGCAGGAATTAAATGATAAGTATAACCAAAGGTTGAATAATTTTTGATTGAATAAATGGTGTCTTTCCACGAGCTAAAATCAACACCGGCAAAATCTATCAGAGAAGAAACAGTACTATCAACTGATTTGGTTTTTTTAGAATAGCTCAGTTCCCTGGTTTTATAAATGTTTTCTTTTGAGTAATAGGTTTCATGCACAGATCTGTATGTTTTGTTGTCCTGTACCTTGCTTACCATATAGCGCGGGTTGGCAGCGTCATTATTCAGTTTTTTTATACTGATCCTTTGATTATAATCTAAAGAGAGTGTGTCGAAAACAGGATTTCTTCCGTTGGTGAGTTTCAGATCATTTATTTGTTTTCCGGAAGGAGAGTATTCTTTGTAGAAAGAACGGATTTTTCCGGAGTACCTTTTCAGGTTGTGAAAAACAGAGTGGTTTTCAAAAACCAGATCCGCAAAATTCTTTTCAGGAAGAACGGTGTCTCTCATTTCGTCAAGGTAATCGTACATGCAATTTAATTTGCCGTTATCGTACCATGCAAAAACAGTATCTGTTTCTTCGCCGTTCCTGAATTTTTTTCTGAGTGTAAGAATGTTTTTGGAATTGTAATCAAGGTATTCACCCTCAAGAACCCCTTCTTTAAAATGTTCAATGGTTTTTCCGAATCCTTTTACCTGTATGGTCCAAAGTCCCTCTTTTAAACCGTTGTTGTAATTTCCAAAAGTTTTATCTGACCAGTTTTTTTTATTGTGTACATTGTTGCCCCTCAAAGACCATTTGTTGTGGTAATAATAAAATTCCGCATATCCCTCGGGCAAATTATTTTTTATAGCACAAATTCCCGATACCTGTGTGGTATCCATTAACACCATTTTCTTTTTGCGTTTATTTTTTTTGAAATCGTATTCGCAAAAAATCAGGTATTTCCCGTCGGGCAAAGTAAAAGCAGTGGGCGGAATTGTTTTGATATTGTTGTTGCGTACAGGGTACACAAAATATTCCTGCCCCTTGTACTTGTGTTTTACAGGAGAGTAGGGAACCTGGGCAAACCAAAGTAGCGGATAAAAAACAATAAGAAGTAATTTTATTTTTCTGTTGAGCATAGTTGCTGAATATTAGAGTGCACGGTTCCTGTCTGTAAGAACAATTTCAGGTAACAATTCATGCCTGGAAAAAATAAATTTAACTAAAAAAACCATTCCTTGCGTAGAAATGGTGCAGATTCAGGATGCAAAAAAGAAAATTTAAGGTTTTATGTGAATTTGAGACGGACTCTGTTTTCAGTAAAATAAAAAAACCGGTCCGCCCTTGAGATCCGGCTTTTTATAGCTTAGCCAAAAACAAACACAAAAATAAAAACCCGCCCGGTTAAAATTTTAATTTTTTGTTATCAGCTATACTGTTTTAGTATGCTTAGTGTGCAACAGAAAATTTCCTTGTCACAGAATTTATTCCTGAGCTCATTCTAATGAAATAAATTCCGGCTTCCAGTTTAGAGCAATTCATTTGTATACTGTGCTGGCCTGCGGGGAACTGATCGTTTGCAATTTCGCTTATTTTTTTTCCAGACAGATCATACACCTCCAGCAAGATCATTGCGGGTTTTGTGAGCGAAAATGAAACCCTGCTTTCATCGTTTGCCGGATTAGGAAAATTTCCCGTAAGGTTAAAATGAATTGGCTGCTGATTGCTTATTCCTGTTGCAGGTGTATAATTTATATTTCCTGATAGTAAACCTGCATTGTTGTTCTCGTCAGTTTCAGTGACATCGCTGTTACTGTCAACCCAAACTCCCAGCCTGTACGTTCCTGCCGGAATTCCCGAAGTATTGTCTATATCAATATCCCAGTTAGAAATTGTATTGCAGGCACTTCCGCTCAATGAGGGCACGTTAAAAGTTCCAATTATCCAGTAATTGGTTGTTGCCTGATCGTATAAATACATAGCCACATCAAAAGAGCCAGCAGCCCCATTGTCATTGTTGCAGACATCAACAGTAATGTCATTTATTACGTTGTCGCTTGCGGGCGGTGTGTAAGAATAATTGATTCCCGGTACAAGGTCGGTTTGTGCGTTTACTGTTATTGTTCCCGCCACCATCATTGCTCCCATTAAAAATTTAGTAAAAGTTGTTTTCATGTTTTTTAGTTTTAGATTTTTATATTTAGCAAAATTAGTTCCACTTAATCTGCCGCTAAAATCATATTGATGTGTTTCCGGTTTAATACCACTCTTCTGTTTTTAATTCAAAAAAAGTTTTCCAAATGAGAAATTATTTTTTTGAAGGGCAAAAGATGAATTCATAAAAAGAGCAATGCACGATAAGTAAAAACGAACTGCGGGTTAAATATGACCAGCACCAAGATTTTTTTTTTACTAATCAAAAAATCGTAATTTTCAGGGATGATTGGCCACTCAAGTTACCGGATAAAGAAACAAACACCTGGCGACCTGGAGGTTGACTTGGTGAAAGAAGGAGTTAAGCTAAAACAGCGAGAACGTGTTGTATTTTACGATCCGCTGTTCAATTTTTTTATCAGGCTTGGCGGCGGCCTCACGCTTGACAACGCTTACGTCCTTAAGCGTGGCCAGGCATGCAGCATTGAAAAACGTCAGCGGTTTTTCTGGATGTGGGGCATTCCAATGTTTCCGGTGGGAACGTTTTGGTGTGTTCGTCTTAAAGAGGGAAAATCACTCTTGATAGATTAAATCACCCACTTGCAGGGGATGTTTATGTTTTTGAGCGATGGCAGGTAGAGGAAGGAGAAACCCATTCCAGGGGAAGAATCTCTATGAATTTTAAAGTAGACGAAGCCGATTCGGTGACAATTTATTCATTTAAAGAAGATGTTATAAACGAAAGTACAATCAGTAAAAAAGATCTCGAAAAAATTATTCCCAAAAGATATTATTTCAGATCCGAGGACGCTAAGGTGATACCCGAAGTGGATTCAAATGTAGGCTTATTGCTAACTGACATCAAAAGGTCGGAACAGGAGACAAGATAAGCCCCTTTGTAATAACCTTGCATTTAGGCAAGGAAAGTCTCTGCGCTTATTTTAAAGCACAAATATTGTCTTACTTTAATAGCCTCAAACTTTGGAACGAAATTAGCTATGTGTGAGTTCATGCAAAAAAGTTTTTGTTTGAAAAGTAAAAAATGCAGGCCGCAAAATTTACCGGAATGCCTTTGTAAGCTTTGCAAATAAAGAGTTTTGAAAATAAAAATATGAATTCATACTAATTTAAAAAACAATGAACAAAGAATTATACGACTCCTTTGCAAAACTGAACGAGGCCGCCCGCAGTGGGGTAAAACACAAGTTAAAGGATTCTCCCATTGGTCTTCGTTTGTTCGAATTTCTGGAAAAAGGAAAAAACCGTGCCTTCAGGAATCGTGAAGTGGTAGAATTTGTTTACCGTTCTGACCTCGGTAAAATTGATTACGGGGTTTTAGAGAACCGTTATTTTAAATTAAGAAAGAAATTTTTTGAAGAATATTTTACTGTTCCTGAAAACACCGGAGAAATTCTTACTGAAGAGGAAAC
>JACMLS010000704.1 GCA_014379485.1 Bacteroidia bacterium
GGGCCATTCGCCCGCCCAACCATGTATTCCTACACCACCGCCCAAACCTGTGCTTTTGCTGGGTTGTAAACCTTTGTTGTTTGCTGCAACAATGGCATCGTGTTGTTTTTTTGTGATGATCTTTTTTTTGAGGCCGGTTGCTGCGTCAAAATTATTTGGATACGATAAACGCATCCAGGCCGGACCAAAGTAAGCAGCGTAGTCTCCGCCAAAAGGTCCGCGGCTTTTTTCAGTTACACGGTATTCTCCTTCCGGTAATTTGTTGTCGCCTTGCACCTCTTTATGTCCCACGGGGCTTTGACTTAAAGAAACATCGTACGTTTTTGTCAGTTTTCCTTTGGTGTAGACATACATTTTGTATTCGTGTTTTACCACTACAAGTACCTTTTCTTTTTTTGATGGTAGAGAAATTTTGCGGTGAGACTTTACAAAATCACTTGCGTCGAAATAATTTTCTTTTACCCACTCAACAGTTTTTTCGTGGCTGCTTGGCCAATAAGTTACTTCAAAATCTTTCATACTTTCTTTGCGCACTTCAAAATGTAAATGGGCAGGGTAAGAATCGTGGCCGGTGCCTATGGTGCCAACCTGCTCACGTTTTTTTACCAGTTTACCTTTTTTTGTTTTCAGTTCGTTGAGGTGGGCGTAGAGTGAGTAAACAGTTTTTATTTTTCCGTTCTCAGCAAATTTATGTTCTATGTAAACCACATTTCCCCAGGGGGCGCCAAAATCTTTTGCCTCCAGCACTTTTCCGGTAGCGGTAGCAAAAACCGGCTGGCCAAAATCTGTGTTACCTTTTCCGTTACCATTCCAGTCTTCGCCTGTATGTATTCCGAGTTCGTATTTTTCTGCGGTTTTTGTTGCAATGTACCAGCCCTTGTATTTTTTTTTGTCTTTGTAACCAATATAAGTTCCGCCCCCGTTGCCATCTCCAAACGGAAAATCAAATCCGTTGGCTAAGGTTGTATCCATTAAATTTTCTCTTGGCGAAGGATCAGCAACTTTAAGCGGGTTTTTCTTAACTCCAAAAAAGAAATTGTTTGATATACCAAAAGCAAGAAAAAGCGTAAGGATAAAAAAACAAATGGTCAGGTAATGATGACGGAATCTTTTTTTATTTTTTACGTTGTTCATGTTTATTTGGCCGGAAAATTATTTTCTGCGTCTGTTCATTTATAACGCAAGTAACTTAAAAAGTTAACAAATCTTTCTTTTGTTTATTAAGCGAAGATGTATTGCGGGGATTAGCGCTAAAGTTCCGATTAATTGTAAAAAGAAAAAGGGGAGTGTTGAGCTCCCCTTATTAAATAAAGTTAAAATAAGATCCAATTGGTATTAGTTTCCGTCGCCTTCTTTTTTCTTTTCGTGTTCAAGGGCTTTTAGTTTGTTGTTTGCTTTAATATCATCAGCATCATAACCTATGTTGGCTATGGCGTTTTTAACTTCCTCTAAAGTAATGCGTTTTGCGTTGTACATAACTTTTACCTCATGTTTTGTATAATCGGCTGTAACTTTACGTACACCTTTTACTTTAGAGAGTTTGCTTTCAATGTTCTTTTTACATTTATCGCACTCAACGCTGGTTTTTATTACCACTTCTGTTCTGCGCGCATTTTGAGCCTTTCCCTGTAAAAGAAAAAGTGCCATTATTAGTACCAGTACTCCTTTAAATCTGTAAGCGTTCATGTCTTGTTTTTTTATTTCTCTACCTGGAAATTATAATCTTTTGCAAATTTCATCTGCTCTTCTTCCAGTAACTTAAGTGCATTATTTGTTTTGTTCTTAATAGTAGTAAGCAAATCCTGTGCCTTCTTTTCGTCTTCTCTTGTAAGCGAACTGTCGGGAATTTCATGAATTTTAACAAGACTTCTGTATTCATTTTCTCCAAGCAAGGTCAGCTCGCCAAGGTATTGAAGTGTATTTTTTTTAAAATCGTCTTTGCCGTCAAATTCACTTATGGCGGCAATAGAATCTTTTTCACTTTTAACCTTCATATTAAACTTGTCTAAAACAGTTTTCATTTCTTCTGCTTTACCTGCATTTATAGACTTGTTCAGTTCTTGCTGTATCTCTACCACTTTTATCTGGTGGCCTATAATACGGTCGTTATATTGCGCTGCAGATTTACTGGAAGGTTTACATCCTGTAAGCAGTATTAAAGAAATAAGAATAAGGGTAAAAAAAGAAAACCGGTTCATAAATTAAAAATTGACAAGTTTAAAGATATAAAAATGTTTTAAAAAGAAAAAACCCGGAAAATTTCTTAACCGGGTCTTTTTTTATATGAAAACCTTAATTTTCTTTAATTTCAAATTTATACTCTTTGGCAAAAGCCTGCTGAATGGTTGAGAATTTTTCAAATGCGGTCTGCCTTTTAGTTGCAGCAGCATCTCCCAATTCAGTTGACTTGGCGGCATTTTCTTCCGTGTATTCGCCTGAATAATATCCGAGGATCTGTTTATACTCATTTTCAGCTATTGATTTGTAAACTTCAAAAAACTTAAGGGCGTCTGCTTTAAAAGCACCATTTTTATCAAATTGTTCCATTGTGCTTACTATTGCTGTAGAAGTTTTTATTTGCAAAAGAAAAGCATCCAGCGCAGCTTTCATTTTAACCGTATCTCCATCTCTGGCTTCAGTAATAAAATTATTTTCTTTTTCCTGGATTGCGGCCTGCTCATGCACTACCGCATCACTGTACGTCAAAGCTTCTTTAGCTGATGGTTTGCAGGAAAATAAAAAAAACGCTGCAATAAGCGGGGCAATAAATTTTAATTTTTTCATGTGTCTGTTATTAGGATTGGGTATACGCAAATATAGTTTTTTTAATAGTAAACCCTTCCGGGTAAAACGAAAGGGTTTCTATTAAGTTCAATTGATCGAAAATTCTATAAAGTTCCGCGCAAAGCTTGTTCTCTTTCTATAGACTCGAACAAGGCTTTAAAATTTCCGGCGCCAAAACCTCTTGCGCCCATGCGTTGAATTACTTCGTAAAATAGAGTGGGGCGGTCTTCTACAGGTTTTGTAAAGATCTGCAGCAAATATCCTTCTTCGTCTGCATCTACAAGAATACAAAGGCGTTGCAATTCTTTAATATCTTCTTTCATCATATCTCTGTGCACACCCAGTCTGCGCGGAATATCGTCGTAATAAGCCTGTGGGGGCGGAGGTAAAAATTCTACTCCTCTTGCTCTTAATTCTGCAACGGTTTTAATAATGTCATCTGTTGCCAAAGCCAGATGCTGCACGCCTGAGCCTTCGTAAAAATCTATGTATTCTTCTATCTGCGATTTCTTTTTTCCTTCTGCAGGTTCGTTGATCGGAAATTTAATTCTTCCGTTTCCGTTGCTCATTACTTTACTCATGAGCGCAGAATATTCTGTGGTGATCTGTTTATCATCAAACGACAAAAAATTTACAAAGCCCATTACATCTTCATACCATTTTACCGTAGCGTTCATCTGGTTCCAGCCAACATTGCCAACCATGTGGTCTATGAATTTTAATCCTACGGGAGCAGGATTGTAATCGCTTTTCCACTCTCTGTAGCCCGGTAAAAAAATGCCTTTGTAATTTTTACGTTCAACAAAAATGTGTACGGTTTCTCCGTAAGTATAAATTCCTGAACGTACTACTTCTCCGTGTTCATCTTTTTCTACCGTTGGCTCCATAAAAGATCTTGCGCCGCGCTTTGTAGTTTCTTCGTAAGCTTTGCGCGCATCTTCTACCCAAAGCGCAATAACTTTAACACCATCGCCATGTTTTTTTACGTGTTCGCCAATTGGCGAATCGCTGTTTAAAGCGGTTGTAAGTACAATTCTTATTTTGTCTTGCTTTAAAACATAAGATGCGCGGTCTTTTAAACCGGTTTCAAGACCAGCGTATGCGTGCGACTGAAAACCAAATGCTGTTTTGTAGAAATGGGCGGATTGTTTTGCGTTGCCAACATAAAATTCTACATAATCAGTTCCTAAAAGCGGCAAAAAATCCTGCGCGCCTTCAAATATTTTTTCTAATCCGTATTCAACGTTTTTTACTTCTTTGCTCATGGTGTCTGAAATTTAAATGTGAAAAAATGTAATTATTTGTAATAAATTGTAATTGGTTGTGCAGAATGCAAAACAATTAAAGACTCCACATGGCGCGGCCGTGGGCTTCGAGTAAAGAGGAGATATATTTGCGGGTGATCATTTTACTGAATAAATATAGGATAAAAATAAGTACCATGAAACGAAATTAGACTAATCCGGCTGATGGAATGGTGGAATAATGGAATTATGGTGTCATTTCCCCAAAAAGTTAATCTCTTAATCTTCGATTCGTAATTTTCGTAAAAAGATTCGTGATTCGTAGGTCTATTCCAGCCAGCTCTTATAATATTTTCCGTCATCAATTCCCATTGCATCTTCAGTAACTTTTAGCGGACGGAAAGTATCTACCATTACAGCTAATTCCATTGTGTCTTTTTGCCCAATACTGCGTTCCATTGCGCCTGGTGCAGGGCCATGCGGAATTCCTTTTGGGTGTAAAGTAATGTAGCCCTGTTTTATATTGTTGCGGCTCATAAAATCTCCGTCAACATAATACAAAACCTCATCGCTGTCTATATTGCTGTGGTTGTAGGGGGCCGGAATTGATTTTGGATGATAATCGTAAATGCGCGGGCAAAACGAACAAACTACAAAGGCCGGCGTTTCAAAGGTCTGATGAACTGGTGGTGGTTGATGCACTCTTCCGGTAATAGGTTCAAAATTGTGAATAGAAAATCCCCACGGAAAATTGTAACCGTCCCAACCAACAACATCAAAAGGATGGGAAGCGTAAATGAGCTCATGCATCATTCCTTCTTTTTTTATTTTCATTAAAAAATCTCCTTTTTCATCGTGCGTTTCAAGTTCTGTGGGCAATTTATAATCGCGCTCACAGAACGGAGAATGTTCGAGCAATTGCCCCTGCGAATTTTTATAGCGTTTGGGTGTATAATAAGGATGGTAACTTTCTACAATAAACAAACGGTTCTCAGGCGAATCAAAATGCATTTGGTAAATCATTCCGCGGGGAATAATTAAATAATCTCCATACTCAAATTTAATATTGCCCATAAAAGTTTTTAAAGTACCGCTTCCTTTATGAATAAAAATTAATTCGTCAGCATCAGCATTTTTATAAAAATAATCTGTCATAGATTTTTGCGGTGCAGCAAGTGTAATATTGCAATCGCTGTTACACAAAACAATTTTTCTGCTCTCTAAAAAATCTGCTGTTGGTTTAATATCAAAACCCTGCAGCAAAAGCGCTTTTATGTTTTTATCAATGGCAATTTTAGGAGAAACATCGTAACTCTTTATAATTTCTTTTACTTGTGTAGGACGATGAACATGGTACAGCAAAGAAGCCATTCCATGAAAACCTTCTGTACCAAAAAGTTGTTCGTAATAGTATTTTCCCGCATCGCTTTGAAAAACGGTGTGGCGCTTTTGAGGAAATTTTCCGAGTTTATGATAGATTGGCATTTTCGTATAGTTTATAGAGACAAAACTAAGGTAGGGAAAATTAGAATAGAATGACTTTTGTCATGAGGAAAAGTTGGGCAACAGGCAACAGGCAATAGTGAATAGTGGGCGCTCCCTATTCACTATTGCCTATTCACTTTTCACCTGACTTCTTTTTCAAAATGCTTTTCAAATCAGGCCGCAACCTGCTTTTGTAAACCGATAAACACTCAGGCCCGTTTTTAATTCTGCCTTTACGTAATTTTCTTTGTTCTTCTATTGGAAGTGAGGCGATGTGTTCGCACTCCGGTGTACAGCAACCTTTCATTGCGGTTTCACATTCTTCGCACTGTATAAAAAGTAAATGACAATCGTCGTTTTTGCAATTTACGTGTCGGTCGCAGGGTTTGCCGCACTGGTGGCATTCTGCAATAACATCATCGGTAATTTTTTCGCCTATACGTTCATCAAACACAAAATTTTTGCCAATGAATTTACTTTTCAATCCTTTTTCTTTTACTTCTTTTGCGTACTGAATAATTCCGCCTTTAAGGTGATACACATTTTTAAAACCTTTGTATTTGAAATAGGCACTTGCTTTTTCACATCTTATTCCGCCCGTACAATACATTAAAACCGGTTTTTCTTCGGCCCCTTTTAAATGCTCTGTCACCTGCGGCAATTCTTCGCGAAAAGTATCTGCATCCGGACAAAAAGCGTTCATGAATTTTCCTACTTCACTTTCGTAATGGTTGCGCATATCCACCACAATTGTTTCCGGATTTTCGAGCATAGAATTAAATTCTTCTGCATTTAAATAGTTACCGGTATCAGAAGGGTTAAAATTTTTATCAGTAATTCCGTCAGCAACAATTTTCTCGCGCACTTTTACAACCAGTTTATAGAAAGATTTTCCTGAATCTTCTACTGCTTCTTTAAACGGAACGTCTTTAAATTCTTTATGTGCGTATAATTTTTCTTTAAAAATTTCCCAGTAATCAAGCGGCACACAGAGTTGCGCATTTATTCCTTCTTCCGCAAGGTAAATTCTTCCAAAAACA
>JACMLS010000705.1 GCA_014379485.1 Bacteroidia bacterium
ATCTTATCCTCTTGTTTCTTCTTATCGCTGTTATGTTAGGTAAAGAATTCCTTGAGAGAAAAGAAACAATACAAAGAAGATGGAGTAGTTCGGTCACATTAAGATGGTCTTCCTATTCGGTTATCATTCTTCTTGTTTTTCTTTTCGGACAGTTTCATTCTGACGAAGAATTTATTTATTTGCAGTTCTGATGAAATCTCTTTTAGCCAGGTTTTTTGTTGCCGGGCTTATTTCTTTCGGCATCCTTTTGCTTTTGAATAGCGTGTACAATGATCATTTTATTAGATATCCCATTTCCGTTAAATCAAACTGGGAAATGAGTATAAGCAATAAAAGTTATGATGTAGCTTATATTGGCGCTTCAGATGTTAATCGTGATATAGACATTAACACCATTAAACAAAAAACGGGTCTCAACGGAATTAACCTGGGGCAGGACGGATCATGCGTAGAAGAAAATTTTACACTCTTTAAAAAATTTATTTATAACGGTAATCATGTTAAACATCTCTTTATTCAGCTTTATGTCACTGATCTTGATTCGTCCATGCGTTTTGATATAAACACAGAAAAGTTCATTCCCTTTGTAAAAGACTCTGTTGTAGGAAGCATGCTGCAAAGAAACGTTTCGCCTTTTCGTTTTTTTTTGTGGAAGTACGTTCCCTTTGCAGCGTATGCAGAGTACAATTCAAAATACCCGCTCGAAGACTTTTTTTATCCGGCAGACCGTAAAAAATTGTTTGATTCATTAAATAAAAATTCAGGAACAGAGTTGCTGCAGGAAAGCGGGCATAAATTTACCAATGGCCCCGCTTACAGTTCTGCTCTTGTAATAGATGAAAACATTACAAAGTTCATTTCTTTTGCAAAAAGCAGGGGAATTAAAATAACCGTTATCACCCTGCCGCGCTGGATCAGTTGGGTTAAAAGACATTCGAACCGGAGAGCGTTTACAGAAAAAATAGATTCGCTCTGCAAAAAAAACAGTATCAGCTATTTTAATTTTGCTTCAGATAAGCAGCAGTGGTTTAATAACGACAGTCTTTTTTATGATAACAACCACTTTAACAGGAACGGGGCCATTTATTTTTCATCCGTTTTTGCTGATTCAGTTCTTTTAAAGGAAATAGAAAGAAAATAATTAATGCTTTTTAATTCATTCAGTTTTCTAATTTTTTTTCCGGTAATTACCCTGCTGTATTTTGTACTGCCGTATAATATGAGATGGTTGATGTTGCTTGCTGCCTCCTGCTTTTTTTACATGTTCTTTGTTCCGTATTACATTATCATTTTACTCGTTACAATTGTTGTTGATTATTTTGCAGGGATTCTTATTGAAAAACAAACGGATCAAAAAAAGAAAAAGCGTTGGCTTGTTTTAAGTATAATTGCAAATGTTGGTGTACTGTTTGTGTTTAAATATTTTAATTTTTTTATTGATAACATAAACACAGTTGCCGCTTTTTTTCATTGGAATTATTCGCTTGACCTGTTGAAGATTGTTTTGCCGATCGGCTTGTCTTTTCACACATTCCAGGCAATGAGCTATACCATTGAGGTGTCCCGTGGAAATCAGAAAGCAGAAAGGCATTTCGGAATTTATGCATTGTACGTTATGTATTACCCCCAGCTTGTTGCAGGGCCCATTGAACGCCCTCAGAATTTATTGTGGCAGTTTCATAAAAAACATTCTTTTAATTATGATGATGTAACAGGTGGCCTGAAGCAAATGGCCTGGGGACTTTTAAAAAAAGTGGTTATTGCAGATCGTTTGGCGGAGTTCGTTAACCCGGTTTACACAGATCCACACAGCTTTCCGGGCATTTCAATTTTTATTGCCACTGTTTTTTTTACGTTTCAAATCTATTGCGATTTTTCCGGTTACAGTGATATTGCAATAGGCGCTTCGAGAGTAATGGGAATTCACCTAATGAAAAATTTCAATAAGCCGTATTTTTCTTCTTCCATTGCAGAATTCTGGAAACGCTGGCACGTTTCACTTTCTACCTGGTTCAGAGATTACCTGTACATTCCGCTCGGCGGAAACCGGAAAGGAAAGTGGAGAGGGTACCTGAATATTTTTATTGTGTTTCTCGTAAGCGGTTTCTGGCACGGCGCTAACTGGACTTTTGTTGTATGGGGAAGCCTGCATGGAATTTACTTGCTTTTCGGAAGCATCACGCATGCTGTAAGAGAAAAAATCCGTTTAGCAATTTTCGGAAACAAAATGAAAAACCTGGGCAAAATAATTCAGGTGGCCGTGGTTTTTTTTCTTGTGTGCTTTGCCTGGATTTTTTTCAGGGCAGAAAACATGGACAAAGCACTTTATATAGCTAAGAATTTTTTTACAGGTATTCCCGAATACATTTCGGGTATTGGAAAAAAAGGATTTCTTTGGGCAGAGCCAATTGTAATGAACCGCTATTTAAAAGCGGTGTGGTTTGAGTATTTTCTTATTGCTGTATTTATTTTTGCTATGCTGGTGGTAGAATTTTTACAGAAAAAGCAGGGCGGGTATTTATGGATCAAGGCTAAGCACCCGGCGGTAAGATGGACCATGTATTTTGCAGGCGTTTACTCCATCCTGTTTTTCGGCATCTATCATAAAAACAACGAATTTATTTATTTCCAGTTTTAAGAATGTCAAAAGCACAACAACTAAAAGACTTTTCTAAATTCCTTAAGAAGGTAACTTTATTTATTGTTGTAAGTTTCCCTTTACTTTACCTTGCAGATATATTTTATTCTTCAAGAGTGGTAAATAAGCTCGATGAAAAACCCATGTGGATCTTGTCAAAAAAAAATCAGAAATACGATTATGCAATTTTGGGTTCATCAAGGGCATTTAATAATTTTTCTGTTGATGATGCTGATAGTTTAATGCATACAAAAGGAATTAATCTTGGCGTTTCAGCTTCTGCCTTTCCTCAAAATCTTTTGTGTCTTGATCAGTTTTACAGGAATGGAAATTCAATAAAAACGTTGATAGTGCAGGTAGATGCAAAAGGTTTTCAACCGCCTTCTATTGCTTACACTTACCCGT
Organism: Bacteroidia bacterium; assembly: GCA_014379485.1. Classification (GTDB taxonomy): domain Bacteria; phylum Bacteroidota; class Bacteroidia; order B-17B0; family Aurantibacillaceae; genus AM-1111. The sequence goes on from JACMLS010000705.1 coordinate 3,044, forward strand.
TTTATGATTTCTGTTATTTTCACCTGCTAGGTAAATCTGAATTTACAGATTCCATTTTCAAAGCAAACACTCCGCCAACACTTAAATATTATTTCAGAAGAACTATGCCTTTTTTTAAATACGCAGAGTTTAATAATAAATATCCCGCCTTTCATGTTGCTACCCGTTTCAACTACATGTTTGAGAAAAAAAATGGTTTTGATTACGGAAGCGGTTCCAAACTTTTAACCGGGAATCAGGATACGGAAGAACAATATTTGAAAAGCAGCAAAGAACATCTTGCATTGAACACCCAAAAAGACACGCTGGCAGTTGAGCCTGAAATGAAAAACACACTGATAAAAATTGTGAGCCTTGCGCGCGGGCACAATACAAAAGTGATTTTTTTTACCAGCCCTATGCTTTCTCCGTTTAACGACAATGCAGAAGAATTGTATAAGCATGTTGATAAAATTGCGGAAGCAAACAATGTTACTTATTTCAAAATGATGAAAGATTCTGTTTCTGAATTCAGAACCTTGTTTTACGACGGAGGACATCTGAATAAAGAAGGTGCGAAAGCTTTTACATTACGTTTTTGCAGAAAAATAATTTCTAATAAATAAAACATGAACAGAATTATTCAAATATCGCAACCCTGTTTGGGTGAAGAAGAATGGCAGGCTTTAAGAGAACCCCTTTTCAGCGGCTGGGTTACACAGGGGCCCAAAGTAAAAGAGTTTGAGCAGCTTTTTGCAGCACGGCACAATGTAAAGCACGCTATTGCAGTTTCTAATTGTACTACAGCGCTTCACCTTGCTTTACTTGCTGCCGGAGTTAAAGAAGGCGATGAAGTGTTGCTGCCGGCTTTTACCTGGGTAGCAACTGCCAATGCTATTTTGTATTGCAATGCAATTCCGGTTTTTGTTGATGTTGATCCTGTAACGTTCAATATCGATCCAAAAAGAATAAAAGAAAAAATCACTTCAAAAACTACTGCAATAATTCCTGTTCATCTTTTTGGCCTTTGTGCTGATATGGATGCAATAAAAGAAGCGGCCCCGCATTTAAAAATTGTAGAAGATGCAGCTTGTGCTGCAGGATCTGCTTATAAGGGAAAACCGGCAGGCAGTCTTGGAGATGCAGGATGTTTTTCTTTTCATCCAAGGAAATCAGTAACAACAGGTGAAGGAGGAATGATCACAACAAATAACGAAGAGCTTGCAAAGTACGCAGATGTATTAAGAAATCACGGAGCCTCTGTATCAGAAGAGCAAAGGCACAAAGGCCCGAAGCCATATATACTTCCGGATTTTGAAGTGATGGGTTTTAATTATCGTATGACCGATCTGCAGGGCGCTGTTGGCACTGTGCAAATTAAAAAATTGGATCAGTACATAAATGAAAGACAAAGCAGGGCAGAATTTTATAATGAGCAGTTTAAAAATATTTCCTGGATCAGAACGCCGCAGTTTTCAGCTGACTTTAAACACGGCTGGCAATCGTATGTGCTTTTTATTGATGAGAAAACAGCGCCCATAAAAAGAAATGATCTGATGGAGTTGTTACAGCAAAAAGGAATCAGCACACGGCCCGGTACTCACGCTGTGCACATGCTTACTTTTTATGCAAAGAAATATGGAATTAAACCAACTGATTTTCCGGGAGCGCAGGCTGCCAACGATCACTCCATGTCAATTCCCCTTCACAATAAAATGAATGATGAGGATTATAAATATGTTGCAGACGCAATTTTAAACATCAAATAAATTTTTTTATGTGTGGAATAGCAGGAATATTTAATTTAAACAAAGAGCCGATTGCTTTAAGTACAATAAAGCAAATGGCAGATGTTATTGCACACCGCGGACCGGATGGCGATGGCTATTTTCTGGAAGATTATATTGGTCTTGCGCACCGCAGGCTGGCCATACTTGATGTATCGGCAAAGGGTGCGCAACCTATGATCTCGAAAAATGGTGAGTGGGTTATTTCTTTTAATGGCTGCATTTATAATTTTCTTGAATTAAAACAGGAGCTAAAAGCCAAAGGCCATTATTTTATTTCTTCAACAGATACAGAAGTTATTGTAGAGGGCCTTGCAGCTTATGGTCCCTCTTTTTTTGAGCGCCTTAACGGAATGTTTGCAGTTGCTGCATGGAATAAAAAAGAACAAACGCTTTACCTGAGCCGTGACAGGTATGGTATTAAACCTTTATATTATTGGTACGAGAACAAACGTCTTGTCTTTGCTTCAGAAATAAAAGCAATTCTCAAACATCCGGCCTTTAAAGTTGAATTGAATTACGAGGCGCTGAATGAATATTTTACTTTTCAGAATTTATTTCGCTATCACACTTTATTTAAAGGTGTCACCATGCTTCCGCCGGCAAATACGGTGAAAATGAATTTTGAAAGAGATTATGTAAAGCACGAATCATGGTGGGATTATGATTTTTCAAAGCCCGATCTGACCATGAGTTTTGAGGACGCAGAAACAGAAACAAAAAGATTATTTGAAAAAGCAGTTGCAAGGCAAATGATCTCTGATGTGCCGGTTGGTTCATACCTTTCAGGCGGAATGGATTCTGGATCTATAACAGCTCTAGCTTCATCGCATGTAAAAAGGCTTTCAACATTTACGGCCGGCTTTGATATGAGTGAAGTTACCGGCGTAGAAGCCAATTATGATGAGCGTAAGGATGCTGAGCTAATGGCAAATTATTTTAAAACTGAACATTACGAGCAAATAATAAATGCCGGTGATTTAAAATGGTCATTGCCCCGCGTTGTATGGCATCTCGAAGACTTACGTGTGGGCATGAGCTATCCGAATTATTACATCAGCCGCCTCGCTTCAAAATTTGTAAAAGTGTGTTTGCAGGGAACGGGGGGCGATGAATTATTCGGCGGTTACCCCTGGAGATACTACCGCGTTTTTCAATCGTTGAACCAGCAGGAGTTTTTTAATAACTATTACGGTTTCTGGCAGCGGCTTGTAAATGATAATGAAAAACAACAGCTCTTCAACGAAAATGTTTATCGTAATATTGATGTTAACAGGCCGAGAAAAGATTTTGAAAATGTTTTTCTTTTTAATAAAAAATTAAAATACAATACACCCGAAGAGCATATTCAAAACAGTCTTTATTTTGAGATAAAAACTTTTTTGCCTGGTCTGTTGCTTGTTGGCGATAAATTATCTATGGCAAACGGGCTGGAAGAGCGTTTTCCTTTCCTTGACAATGACCTGGTAGATTTTGCGCAAAAAATTCCGGTAAAACACAAGCTTGGAAATCTTGAACAGAGAAAAATAGTAGATGAAAATATTCCGGTTAACAAGAAAAAGATTTACCAGGAGTTTGATGACGGTAAAAATGTTTTGCGCAAGGCCATGCTTGATTTTCTTCCTGAAAAAATAGTGAACAGGAAGAAGCAGGGGTTTTCTGCCCCTGATGAATCTTGGTACAGGGGAGAAAATGCAAATTTTATTAAAGAATTATTGCTGGATAAAAAAACTGTTTCATCAGAGTTCATCAATCCCAAATACATGAAGCATATTATTGATGAGCACATGAACCAGCGCATCAACCACCGTTTGCTGATCTGGTCTTTTATGAATTTTGAATGGTGGTGCAAATTGTTTTTGAATAATGAAACTTTTGAATAAAGCATAAGAGGATATGAAGTCGATAACTATAATTGGTGGTGGTGCGAGCGGTCTGCTGAAGGCAGCGAACATTTTGCGGCTTTCCGGCGAAAAAACCGAATTGAATATTGTGGATCCGGATTTTCCAACGCAAGGCCTGGCATACAGTACAAGTGAATTGTCTCATCTTTTAAACG
>JACMLS010000074.1 GCA_014379485.1 Bacteroidia bacterium
AGAAAATGTGCATTTCTGAAAATATCCTCTAATTCTTTTGCTCCTTCTTTTTCATTCTTATTTAAAAACGGAATCACTTTCATTTTTTGGTGAGAGAATTTTTCAGGAGGCACACAACCAATCACAGTTACGTGTGCATTTATTTTTTGTTTAATTAATTCGAGCAGGCAATTGTAAACCATTTCTCCTCCTTTATTTTCCCAGTAAGTTGCCGGAAAAAGAATTCTTACTTCGTCTTTCGGAAATTCATATGAAATGGTTTTTTCATCCGGAATTTCATCCAGGTTAGCGCCAAACGGAAGAACAAGTATTTTTTCAGAAGAGATCCTGTAATTATTTCTTGCATGTTCTGCCGCCCATTCTGATGAAAAAATCACCAGCGCTGCTTTTTCCATTGCTGTCTTATCTGTTTTAAGACTTTGCTCTCTGCTGAAATTCCATAAATTGCTTAAAACAGAATGGTAGTCAAATGCGTTTCCCAAGCTGCGGTCAAGCACTAAAACAACAGGCACCTTGGTTTTCAAATAAGAAGTATAGGCAACACCCGCCGGAGCAACAATCAGGTCAAAATGTTTATCAGCAATTCTTTTACTAAAAATTCTTCCGTACGCCTTTGCTACCATGGTAGAATGTCTGAAATCAAAACGCTTCCGGCATATATAAATAGAAAATGCCTGAAAAATTTTAGCTAAGAATAAAGTAAATGTTGGTTCTGCAGGGCCAATTAATTCCACATCACCCACATTTTTTTCCAATGCTTTCCAAATGTAATGAGCAGTGCCACTCCATGAACGCTTGTCTTTAGGGTCAGAAGAAGTAATATAGGCAATTTTCAACCGTTTCATGCGTCTATAATCTGTTTTTTAAAGGGCACATGGAATACGCCGTATGCATTATGTTTTTTAAACTAAGGTATCCGGCTATTTCATTGCTGCAAAAGTAACAATTCGGATTTATAACAGAACTCCCAAAGTAATATTGTTAAGGACTAAGTTCTGGTCACTCGTGATGGCTATCGCATATGAGCCATGACCAGCGCCATTTTTTTAAGATTCCAGCGGAATCGCACATTTTAAACTGAATCACAAATGAGTAATCGACTCCGGATGGAGTCGCACCAGCAATGATTACAAGTGAGCTAAGACCCTTCATATTCACGCAATTTGTTCGACTCCTGCCGGAGTCGGGATTTGATTTTTTACGTTTTTTTAAAATACGTGAATCCTCCGGATTCAAGACGTAAATAGTTCAGAAGAATCAAAATTATCTTGGAGTGTATGCGATAGCTATCTGGATCACTCATTGCACAGGAAGAATAATCAATGAAATCTGTGGCTTCAATTAGTGTCGAAATTTTGGGTTGCGGACACTATATTTACCCCTTCTGCGTTATAAACATCAAATTCTTTAAAAGTACAGGTAATTTTTATGCATTTCCCGCCAATTTTTCCAATATTTACTATTCTGTAATCTTCCATAAATTGAAAATTCTTTTGTTGTCTGATATCAGTTCTGAGCATACCCAAAAATGGGCACTTGGTCTTGCGTCAAAAGGAATTGAAATTGCGATTTTTTCATTAAACCATTCTGTGTACGATTGGTTTACCGGCGTAGAAAATATTCAGATAGCGTTTCAGGCAGAGGAGCAATTGGATGGAAAGTCTTTTTTTGAAAAATTAAATTACATTTCTGTTTTAAACAAAGTAAAAAAAGCAATTAAAGAAATTGAGCCCGATATTGTGCACGCGCATTATGCAAGCAGTTATGGGATGCTGGGCGCACTTTCAAAATTTCATCCCTTTATTGTTTCTGTCTGGGGAGCAGACGTTTTTGATTTTCCCAGGCAATCTGCTTTTCACAAAAAAATATTTTCTTATAATCTTAAAAAAGCAGATCTGATCTGTTCTACAAGTTTTATAATGAAAGAAGAAACTAAAAAGTATACTTCCAAAGAGATCAAGGTTACTCCCTTTGGTGTAGATACAGAAGTTTTTAAACCTTTTAAAACACCATCTCTTTTTCCGGAGAATGCGGTGGTGGTTGGATTAGTAAAATCTCTTGAAGCAAAATACGGAATTGAAATTCTTATCAAAGCATTTGCAAGAGCAAAAGAACTTCTGCCCGGTACTGATCTCAGACTTTTAATAGTTGGTAAAGGTTCTTTAGAAAATAAATTAAAAGAGCTGGCAGAAGATCTTAATATCAGTAACGCGGTGATTTTTGCAGGTAAAACTCCGCACGAAGAGGTGCCACGGTTTTTAAATATGATGGATATTTTTGTTTCTGTTTCTGTTGATGACAGTGAGAGTTTCGGGGTTTCTGCAGTAGAGGCCTGTTCCTGCGCCAAAGCGGTGATTGTTTCTGAAGTGGGGGGCTTAAAAGAAGTGATCATAAATAATAAAACCGGTTTGTTTGTGCCAGTGCTAAATGTTGATGAAACTGCGGCAGCCATGGTTCGTTTTGCAGAAAACCCCGCGTTAAGAAATGAATTTGGCTTAAGGGCAAGACAACACGTACTTGAGAATTATAACTGGAAAGAGAATCTTGAGCTGATGGTAACTATTTATAGTGAACTATTAGTAAAGGATTAGTTTAAACATTAAAGAAATTCAGGAATGAAGGTCGAAAAAATAAGTTTTAAAAATTATTCGGAGAATCTTCCCTTGTTTAAAAATGTTTCTGCCTTCAACAGTACAGAATGGCTTGCGCTTAATAAAAAAAATACCGAATTTTTTTCTGTGATGGATAAAGGCAACAAGGTTGCTGCAATGTTCTTTCTTTTTTCATCAAGGACAATGAAGATCCTTAATTTAAAGTGTCCGCCGTTTACCCAGCATTGCGGTCTTATCTTTAATACACTTCCGGGTAACAGGTATGCAAATAATAAATTTATTAAAGAGATCACTTCTGCTATTTGCGATTGCCTTGAAGAAAGCCGGATGTCTGTGCGCTCTGTTTCTTTTCCGCACACACTAAATGACATGCAGTGTTTTTACTGGAAAAATTACAAAGTGATTCCGCAATATACCTACATTATTCCGCTCCTGCCCGGGTGGAATGAAATAATGGGAAACATGTCTCCAGAGAAAAAAAATGTTTTTGAAAAAGCAAAAGGTGAACAGCTTGACTGCAGGTTAACCACAGACTATAAAATTGTAAAAGATCTTGTAATAAAATCTTACGAAAGAAAGAACATGAAGATTGATACGGAGAGTATTGATAAAATTCTTTTTGATTTTGCTTCAGATAAAAATTCTTTTGCCTACGTTACTTATTTTAAGAATAAACCCTCGGCTGCTGCTTTTTGCATTCACAACGGATGCACGGCATATTATTTGCTTGGGGGTTACGATCCTGAGTATAAGCATAATTCTTCAGGAGTGCTGGCAGTTTTAAATTGCATTCGTAATAGTAAAGAAATGGGATTTGAATTTTTTGATTTTGAAGGATCCATGTTGCCAGAGGTTGAAAAATATTTCAGGGGGTTTGGCGGAGAACTGGTTCCGTATTTTATGGTCAATAAAGCACCCGTACTAATGGAAATGGGCTTGAAATCTATGAAACGAACACGCTTCTGATGAAAGTTATTATCTCGCACGATATTGATCATCTAACCGCCACTGAACATTTTGGCGATGGTATTATTTCAAAACAATTTGTAAGAAGTAATATTGAATTATTTTCACTCAAAATAAAAGGTTCCGAATATTTTTACAGGCTCAAAAGTATTTTTGAAAATAAATGGAATTACCTGGATGAATTAATGGAGTTTGATAAAAAAAATAATGTTTGTTCAACTTTCTTTATCGGAATAAGAAACGGAAAAGGGCTTTCTTATTCTAAAGAGCAGGCAGCTGAATGGGTAGTAAAGATCAGATCGAATTCTTTTCCTGTGCATTTACATTCAAATTCAAAAGGAGGAGACGAACAACGCTGGGCGGAAATTGAAGAATTCCTGCAAATGACCGGAGAAATTAATATAGGGATAAGAACTCATTACCTTGAGAATATTGAACTTTTTTTATCGCAAAACGGAAAAACTCCCAAGAAGATCCTTTTCGATTCAAGTTGTTTTGAGTTTAAGGATGCTTATTGCGAAAACGGAATCTGCCGCTTTCCGGTTCATTTAATGGATTCGAGAATCATGGAGAACGGACGCAAATGGCAGTCCAGGAGTCTTGAACAGGCCATAAAATATTCCGAAGAAAAGATCAACGAAGCGCTCGAAAATAATTTCAGCTATTTCGTTGTCAATTTTCATGACAGGTATTTCAGTAATGAACACAAGGCCTGGAAAGATTGGTATATGTGGATCATTGAGAAATTTAAAAGGGATAATATTTCTTTTGTTTCATTTAGTGATGCGCAAAAAGAAATACTTTCAGCCAGATGAAAAGTGTTGCAATAGTTATACCATGCTACAATGAAGAAAAATTCATTGAAAAATGTATCCTCTCCTGCCTGGAACAAAAAAAACTTGACTTTTTTCCCGAAATTCTTGTGTGCGACGGAATGAGTTCTGACAATACGATCGCTCTTGTGAAAAGTATTTCCGAAAAATATTCCAGTGTAAAACTGATCCCGAACCCAAAAAGAATTACGCCCGTTGCACTGAATCTGGGAATTAAAAATTCGACAGCAGAAATAATAATTATCCTGGGCGCCCATTCAGAAATGTATCCCGATTACGTTTTCAATTGTCTCAAATCCCTCGAAGAACATCCGGAAGCAGGTTGTACCGGTGGAATTATTGAAAGTGAGTATTCTGACGAAACATCAAA
>JACMLS010000706.1 GCA_014379485.1 Bacteroidia bacterium
CAGAAGCGAAAAAGTTTGAAGAGGCAAAACATCTCCAGGAAATTGCAAGACAAAAAACCTATACTTACGGAGGGGTTGCGGGATTTGCAGTAATGCTGCTTGTTGCAGGAATTTCTTTTTACGCATTCAGAAATAAAAAGAAAGCGAATATTGAAATTGAAAGACAAAAGAACCTGGTAGAAGAGAAACAAAAGGAAATTCTTGACAGTATTTATTACGCAAGAAGAATTCAGAGAGCTTTGATTACATCTGAATCATATATTAACAGGGTACTTTCTAAAATGAAAAAATAGGTGAGAGATTTTCTGAAATATTCTTTATTTCTCCTGATAATTCCTGGTTGCTTTTTGCTTCCGCTTGCTGATTGCCGTGCCCAAAGTAATTTTAAAGCCGATTCGCTACGTGTGTTGTTGAAAAACGCAAAGGAAGATACGGGCAAAATAAACAATCTCAATTATCTTGGATGGGAACTGAAGAAAAATAATATTGATACCGCTATACTTCTTAGCCAACAGGCCGTTGATCTTGCACAAAAATTGTGTGCAAACCCGCAGGCATCTCAACCGCAAATAATAAAAAGTGCAAAAACTGGTCTCGCTAACGCACTTGGTAACCTGGGTGTTTATTGCCGCAATAAAGGTGACTATGAACCGGCACTTGCTTACTTTTTTCGCGCATTAAAGATCGATGAAGAACTGAAGTATAAAAGAGGAATAGCGGCGCGGTTTGGGAATATCGGGCTTGTTTATTATGATAAGGGAGAATATCCCAAAGCATTGGATTATTATTTTAAAGCAATGAAAATGGGGGAGGAAATGGGAGATAAAAACAGGGTTTCAATTCAATTGGGCAACATCGGGATTGTTTATCATGACCAGGGCGATTTGAAAAAGGCGCTCGAGTATTATTTTAAAGCATTGAGACTGGGAGAAGAATTGGGGAATAAAAAAGGAGTAGCACTTCGCCTCGGAAACATTGGACTTGTTTATGAGAATATGGGCGACAATGAAAAAGCACTGAGTTATTATTTAAAAGCATTTTCAATGTTTGAGGAACAGGGAGATAAAAACGGAATGGGAATCTGGCTTGGTAACATCGGAAATATTTATAAGGAACTACATGATGATGCCAAAGCAATGGATTATTATTTAAGGGCATTAAAACTAAGAGAAGAACTTGGTTCAAAAAGTTTAATTGCAACTTGTCTGGGCAATATCGGTGCCCTTCATACTCTTAATAAAAATTACAAAGAAGGGTTCAATAGCTTTCAGCGTGCTATTGCTCTTTCTTACGAAATCGGCTCTCTGAATAGTTTAAAGACTCACTACAAACTTATCAGTACGCTTTACGAACAGTCAACTATTCCGTTGCCGGATACCATTGGCGGAAAAATGCTGAACATGGAGCAGATGCGTTTGCGTGCACTTTATTATTACAGGAAGCATGTTGCAATAGGCGATACGCTTTTCTCCGAAGAAAATGAAAAACAGCTTGTGCGTAAAGAAATGAATTATGAGTTTGAGAAGAAAGAGGCCGCGGCCAAAGCTGAGCAATTGAAAAACGAAGAAATTGCAAAAGCAGAAAGTAAAAAACAGAAAATAATAATTATTTCGGTTGTGAGTTGTTTGTTGCTGGTTGTTGCCTTTGCCGGATTTATTTTCAGGGCATTAAAAATTACGCGCAGGCAAAAAAACATTATAGAAAGTCAGAAAGACCTGGTGGATGAAAAGCAGAAAGAGATACTGGATTCAATTTATTATGCGCGAAGAATACAAAGAACATTGATTACCAGTGAAAAATATATTGTACGAAACCTCAGGAAATTAAATTCAGGTAAAAAAAATTGATGATCCCGGAATAATTCTGCGTTTTTCAGGAAAACGGAAAATTATAGTACAGGATTTTTGCCTAAATTAATTCCGAAATTTAAATGCCATAATTTGAAACTAAAAGTGAATAGTGCCTGCGTTGTGTTTTTTATTTTAAACATTGTTTTTGTCGGAAGAAATTTTGCGCAAAAGGAAGCATTTTCACGCCCCGTTCATTTTAATCTTCATCAAAACACAAAGTCAAACATAGATTCAATTACCAGCTATGCCGAGGATATTTACGAATTGGAAACAGATTCTGCTTTACACCTTTTTGAAAAGGCAGATTTGCTTGCTGCCTCTTCAGGTAATTCAGAAGCTCAGTCACGGATAGCAGGAGATGTTGGGTACATTTATTTTTTGTCAGGAGAATATGAAAAAGCGCTGAACTATTTTGAGCTGGAAAAAAAGTATGCTATAAAAAAAAATTACACAAAAGGAGTTGCATCCTCGCTTATGCACCTGGGCCATTTGCGAACCGATGAAGGTAAGAACGCAGAAGCAATAGGCCTGTTCAATTCAGCCCTTGCTATGGTTAGAAATAAAAAAGAGCTTCTCTCTGAAGAAATTCATGCGCTCAGCCATATTGCCTCGGTTTCTGAAGTGATCGGAAAAAAGGACACTGCACTTTTATTATTAGAAGAGGCGCTTCCTCTGGCTAAAATTCTGAAAGATGACAATGTTACTGCAATGATCCAGAATAACCTTGGCGGAATTTACAGG
>JACMLS010000707.1 GCA_014379485.1 Bacteroidia bacterium
ACAACACAAAAAATTGTTTGTCTTCGTTAAAAGAAAAAGGATTTAAAATTGTGGCCACCACGCCCCACGAAAAAGATTGCACCTTAAAGGAATTGCCGATCGACAATAAATTCGCACTGGTATTCGGCACAGAAAAAGAAGGAATTTCAAAAGACGTTTTTGAAATGGCAGACGCTTACGTAAAAATTCCAATGTATGGTTTTACCGAGAGTTTTAATATTTCTGTGTGCGCTGCTTTGTGTATGTATGAACTTACTGAAAGAATTCGCTCTTCATCTTCCATTCAATCTAAACTTTCTGAAGAAGAAAAAACAGACGTTTATCTTTCCTGGCTTCGACACAGCATCAGCAAAGTTGAGTTTATAGAAAAAGATTTCCTAAATAAAGAAAACTGATAACACAGATAGAAAATAAAAATCCGCGCAAATCTGCTAAATCAGCGTCATCCGAGTTCCCTTTTTAAAAAACGTTTTCGAAATGGCGTACACTTACGTAAAAATCTCCGTGTACAGATTTGCTGGTTGTTTCAATTTTTTTATGTGCCTTGCTTTGCGCATGTACAAGCTCGCAAAACGCATCAGGATTGCCGCACTTGCCTTTGGTTTTAAACCTGAAAAAAGGCTGGAAATTTAATTCACTTGGCTCAGGAGCAGCATCAATAAATGTAAGCTGATCGAGCAGGAGTATGTTAGACATTGGTTTTTATTAAAAGGGTGGATGGATGGAAGGTTGGGTCGTTTGCACTGAAGAGAGTATTTCCACTGGAGAGAAAACAATCTCCCATTCTTCCGCTCTTCCAATCTTCCATCCCCTGTCCCTTTGTTTCAATCATAACGTAGGTTTTGCAGAAAGACACTCAGTAGTTTCTCTTAAAATTTGTTAGGGAATAGCGGTAAATTTATTGATTTGAGAAATAAGGTTAAAATGAAATAGAATATTCACCTTTTACTTTATCTAACAGTTTTTGTTATTTTTCATTGCTAAACATTAGCTTTACTATTCTGCGATTAATTTTATTGCCTCGCAGTTTATGCGAAAAACTCTGTCGCTTTCAAATGTGAAAATAATATCGTCATCTGGGCCCGGAAAGGGTTTTTCGGTTAAGCTGTAATTTTCCATCCGATCTTCGGAATTGAAAAATGTTATGCCTGCAAGGCAATGATCATCTTCAGCATTTTCTGGCTTCGGAGCAATTGCCTTTAAATAATTTATTTGGGCAAAAATGAAAGTCAGGTTTTTCAATTCGTTCTGCGGCACCCAATTTCCACTGGCTTTTTTAAAACTCAACTTTAATGCGTTTTGGTTTTTATCAAATGAATCTGAAACAAAAGAAAAATTATTATGAAGATCCAAAAGCTTACCCTCAAATTCAATTTCAGTGAAACTTTTTATTTCAAAATTCGTTCTCATTTTTGAATTTTTTTTTCGAGTATTTTACAGATAACTCAAATTAACCAACCAAAAACTGTAAACTGTAAACCGAAAACTACTGCTCGCGATAAACCAGCAAAGAAACCAAACCGTCATCCACACCGCTTTGGTCGTCGAGAGAAATTTTAAGTGAAATTCCGTCAGAAGTTTTGCCGCTGTAAACAATAACGCCCTTTTGAGTTACAGGGCCGGGATATTTTGTTTCGAAATATTTTTTAAGGTCAGCTAAAACAACAGCGCCTGCATCTTTTGTTTTGCTGCTGATGCGCATTTCAATCTCCTCTAATTTGTTTTCTGTAAGAGAATAGGTGATGGTAACATCTGTAACAGAATCTGCTTTAAACTCATAATACAAACT
>JACMLS010000708.1 GCA_014379485.1 Bacteroidia bacterium
ATACCAATCCTGTTCCGGTGCATAGCCTGCCAGCCTGACTGATGTTAGAAACAGTTATTTGAAAGTAAAATATAACTGGCATAGAATTTTTAATTGAAGTAGTATGAAGTTACGTGAACACCAGGAATTATTAGATACAGAATTTTTTACAACCATACTTAGCAGCAATGATGACCTAATGGATGATGTCGATGGCTTCCATTTTAATGTTACCGTTTATGTGAGACAGCGTTTGTTCGGTGCGCCAAACTATTTTACAAATGTCCCACTTGAAATTTCTTATAAAAACCTGACCAACTGGCAAGACGTGGTGCAAAAAATTTATATTTCGGTGCCGCTTGCAACATTTACAATCACACTTCCGTTCAACCCTGCAATGACTGCAATAAATGTGGGCTCCAAGATCTCTGATGCTATTTCTTCCAAATACAAATCTGTAAATACAACCGGAACAAACAGTTTTGCGCCTGCAAATCTTTCGTTGAATATACAGGCGCCCGGTGCAGATTCTTCTTTTGTAAGAGTAGAACACAATTACGTAAAACCAGATTCAATAAAAAACAACGTAAATAATTACCGCTTAAACAATCAGCACTATTGGAAAATTGACGGCATTTTTACTCCCTCTTTTCTCAGCAAAGCAACTTTCTATTTTGATGGAAGAAAAATCACTTCGGGCGCAACGCAATATTTAGACACAATTTTAACCGTAACAACCGCAGACAGTGCAATTTTATTGTACAGAAAAAATACGGCCGACGACTGGAAGGAAGTAGACAAATACAGCAAAGTAAAATTAGGTGGTGTAAATGGGAAATACGGATATTTTACTGTTGATACATTAAGAATTGGCGAGTACGCAAGTGCAAACGGGGTAAGCACTGTTTTAATTGGTGTAAATGAAAACGAAAAAGAAGAAAACGCTGTAGTTGTTTTTCCGAATCCTGCAAAAAATTATTTTACTATCTCAACAGAAAATTTTAATCCGCAAAAATGTTTTTACCAGATGTATGATCTTTCAGGTAAAAAATTATTGGAGGGAAAAATTACGAACGCGCAAACGCAGGTTCAGCTGCAAGGTTTTTCTAACGGAGAATATATTGTGAAAGTTTTTTCTGATAAAGAAAAGATCAGTACGCATAAGATTGTGGTGGCTAAGGATTGAGGCGCCGGCTTTCTTAATTTTTCATAAAACCCTCTTTTTCAACAGATTAAAATAATTTTTTGCTGTAACTTTACAGCTTTCAAAATCGTCTTATTCCTAAAACCGGAGGACCATTTTAATGAATGACTGTTACCGAATTTAATACCTGTGTTGATCTGTATGCAGATAATCTTTATCGTTTTATTTTAAAGAACGTAAAAGATAAAGATGCTGCAAAAGATATTGTACAGGACACTTATGAAAAACTCTGGCTTAAAATTAATGATGTAGAAAGTACAAATGCCAAATCGTATATGTTTACAACCGCTTACAGAACCATGATAGATTTTTTTAGAAAGAATAAAAATTCTGTGGCGATGAATGAAGAACATCAGAAAGAAATAAAAACAGAAAATAATTACAGCGACCTGAAAGAAATTTTAACTGCGGCTTTAGAAAAATTACCGGAGATACAACGATCAGTAATTATGCTGCGCGATTATGAAGGATACGATTATAATGAGATAGGAAAAATTACCGGACTAAATGAATCGCAGGTAAAAGTTTATATTTTCAGGGCAAGACA
>JACMLS010000709.1 GCA_014379485.1 Bacteroidia bacterium
CATTGCTGTTGTTGTTTTCTCTTCTGTTTTAGCGGCATTAGATCTTAAATTATTGAGCAGAAAAAATTCAAGCATTTTTTTTTCGTCGGTAAAAGAAAAAAAAGAAAAATGTAAAATGTCTTTTTGCTTTTTATTTTTTAACTCAAGCCCCTTGTCTCTTGCCAGGTCAATCCCTAAAGTTTTTTTCAACGCAGAACATAAACGGTATTCTGATTCATGGCAAACAATTGAAAAGAGAACAAAATCAAATTCAAAATTATTTTCGAGTGTGTACTTAGCCATTTTTTCTACTATCAAAGATAAGAATTGAAATCAAATTAAAAGTTAAGAAAATACAAAGAAGGCATGTGAGATGTCCTGATAATTTATCGGGATGAGATTGGAGACTGGGGCGAGAAAATCTCAGAATGAAAACTATTAACTTACAACTAAATTATTCAAACGTTTCCCCATCCGCTTCCATTTTCTCAAGCGTAAGTTGCGCGGCTAATTGCTCTGCACGGCGTTTGGAGTGGTGCTCAAATGACATATTTGGTGCGCCATCAATTTTTACCTGTACCGTATAAACTTTATTGTGGGGCGGGCCTTTTTCTTCTATAACTTCAAAAACAATTTTCTTCTTTTTATGTTGCCCCCAGTTAAGCAGGCGGCTCTTGTAATCTGTATCTGTCTCCTCAATATCCTTAATATTAAAATGCAGTTTCAATATTCTGTTCAGTATAAATTTTTGCGTGGCAATAAATCCCTGGTCAAGATAAATTGCGCCTACCAAGGCCTCAAAAGCATCGCCATGTATACTTCCGGCGCGGTTTCCCTTCAAATCAGATTCAATTAACTCATTTAACCCCATTTTTACCGAAAGCTGATTTAGCTGGGCGCGGTTTACAAGCCTGCTTCTCATTTTGGTTAAAAAACCTTCGCCTTTAAAAGGGTACATTTTAAAAAGATATTCTGCTACAATAATTCCCAATACGGCATCGCCCAAAAATTCAAGGCGTTCGTTGCTGTTTTTAACTCCTTCTTTAATTTCAACGGCGGCAGAACTGTGGCGCAAAGCCTGGTGATAAAGCGAAATGTTTTTTGCACGTACTCCGGTAATATTATAAATCTGGCCTGCCAGTTTTTTATCTGCCTTACCCTGGGTACTTTTTTTACTGAAGATCTTCAGCAAGAGAAATGATTTATTTTACGAATTTTTTTACGATCACAGAAGCATTATGGCCTCCAAAGCCAAATGTATTACTTAAAGCAGCACGTACAACACGGTGCTGGGCTTTATTGAACGTAAAATTTAATTTATTATCAAGCTCCGGATCATCTATTGTGTGATTGATGGTTGGAGGAACAATATCGTGTTTAACAGCCAGCACACTGGCAATGGCTTCAATTGCTCCGGCGGCACCAAGCAAATGACCGGTCATTGATTTTGTTGAAGAGATATTTAATTTGTAAGCATCGTTACCAAACACGCTCAAAATTGCTTTTGATTCTGCAATATCTCCAAGCGGTGTAGAAGTTCCGTGTACATTTATGTAATCAATTTCATCTGTTCCCATTCCTGCATCTTTCAATGCGCTTTTCATTACTAATGTAGCGCCAAGGCCTTCTGGATGCGGAGCGGTAAGATGATAGGCATCTGCACTCATTCCCCCTCCTACAATTTCAGCATAAATTTTGGCTCCTCTTGCAACAGCGTGTTCCATTTCTTCAAGAATAAGAGAACCTGCGCCTTCTCCTAAAACAAATCCGTCTCTTTCTTTATCAAAAGGGCGCGATGCTGTTGTTGGAGAATCGTTACGGGTAGAAAGTGCATGCATTGCGTTAAAACCACCAACTCCTGCTTCATTTACAGCTGCTTCAGATCCACCAGCAACAAATGCAATGGCTTTTCCGAGACGGATATAATTAAATGAATCAATTAGAGATGTTGTGGAAGAAGCGCACGCAGAAACAGTTGTAAAATTAGGTCCTCTGAAACCAAAACGAATAGAAATATGACCCGAACAAATATCGGCTATCATTTTCGGAATAAAGAAAGGATTAAAACGTGGCGTTCCGTCTCCTTTTGCAAAACCGGTTGATTCGGCAAAAAAAGTTTCAAGTCCGCCAATTCCAGATCCCCAGATCACTCCAACTTCATTCTTATCAATGTTCGTTTTATCTAAACCAGAATCCTCAACCGCCTGTATTGCTGCTGCTAATCCGAAATGAGAAAAAAGATCGAGTTTTCTTGCGTCTTTTTTATTTTCGAAAAGGGCTTCAGGATTGAATCCTTTTACCTCGCAGGCAAATTTGGTTTTGAATTTCGAAGCGTCGAAACGGGTAATAGGGGCAGAACCACTAACACCATTTACCAGATTGTTCCAGTAATCGTTAACGTTGTTTCCGAGCGGAGTTATAGCCCCAAGCCCGGTAATAACTACGCGTTTTAACTGCATAAGTTTAGAAAAAAGACCTTGTTTAAATTACTTCGCGTTGGTTTCAATATAAGTGATCGCATCACCTACTGTAGATATTTTTTCTGCCTGCTCATCAGGAATTGCAATATTGAATTCTTTTTCGAATTCCATAATCAATTCTACTGTGTCTAATGAATCTGCACCAAGATCGTTGGTGAAGCTTGCAGTTGGAACCACTTCTTTTTCGTCAACTCCTAATTTGTCAACGATTATTGATTTTACTTTTGTTGAAATGTCTGACATTGTATAATTTTTAAGTATTCGGGTGCAAAGATAGATTTATCGGGACAATTACAAAAAAAAAGATTCGCACATTTATAATCCTGAATATCAACACATTAATGATTAAAAACCGAGATTCAAAATTGTTAAGCCTGCATTTTTTCCTTTGCTTTCAGTTCTTATCAATAATAAACGATATTTCTTAATTTTAACAATTCAAATTTTAGGCTTTTACAACCGGAATAGGAGACGAAAGAGAGTTTACAAACGGAGATGAACGGCGGATATAAGATATAAGACAAAAAGATATAAGACTGGGTAGAGAGGTGTGATGGATAATAAACAGGTTTAATACTTAAAAAATGTCAAGACAAATTAAG
>JACMLS010000710.1 GCA_014379485.1 Bacteroidia bacterium
CTTGTTAAGGTTTGAGCCTGAAAAAGGTTTGTCATATTCATAAACTCCGGTAGCATAATTCATAGCCAGCTCTTTGTTGGTGAATTTTTTTACAAAGATCAGTGTCTGGTCTCCGTAAACAATAGATGTTGCTTCCAGGTTAGAGGGGCCAAAATATTCTGTGCTGTAATCTGATAGTTTTGTTTTAAAAGAATTTTCTCCTTTAAAGTCTTTTGGCAAAAGGCAAACCCAAAAATGATCTACGTTTGGGTTTACAGAATAGATCTCGGCCTGTGTAGTGGTATTTGCTGTACCGCCACCTTTTTTTGCTTTCAGGTAATCTAACAACTCTTGCGCCTTTACTTTTACGGGGTCTCCTGCAAAATTTACGATTACAGAGGTAAGTGCGCGTTCCATACTATCGGGTCCGCTTAACCTGCCAATACACATAGCGCGCAGTAAAGCAAAACGACCAGAATAATCACTCTTACCATCTTTTTTTAGTGATTCGTTAGAACGGTCAAGGGCTTCGCGGTATTTGGCTTCTGTATATAAATTGTAGGTTGCTGTATAAAATTGTTCTACCTGGTTTTTATTCTGCAGACCTTTCTTCACAAAATCAGAATCGTTCAGAATTTTAAAATAATCAGATTCAGGGCAGTTACTTTTTAACGCGTTGTAATATTTTTCTTTTCTGGCATTGTCTTTTTCTGAGCTGGCCATACGATGACCCTGGTAATAAGTATTGCACTCGTATTTGTTCTTTGGAAAGCGTTTATTCATTTCATCAAAAGCCGCCATTGCTTTAGGGCGGTTGTTCAGCGCCTCGCGGTAAATAGAACCTAACTGGTAAAATGCTTCTAATATTTTCTCATTAGATTTAGCTTTTGCCTCATCGGTAAAAGGAAGGCCCTGCAGGTAAAATTCTTTTTTCTTTTTATCGTTTACTTTTGGAATCGAAACTGTTTTACCGCCTGTAGTATCTTCGTCTTTTTGTCCATCCTCAATCGGATCAATGGCATTGCTTTGTTTGTTGCTTCTTCTCCAGTTGTCTTCCAGTTTTCTGTTTCCGAATTTTTTTACAAACTCATTTATACCAAATGATTTTGTTGACTGATTGTAAAAATACCACTCGCCCCCGTTTACAGCAACGGTGGGGGTAGTAACGGTGCCGAAGGGGTCAACTCCTCCATTCTTTATTGCTTCTTCCTGCTCTTTTTTCTTTAACTCATCGTCTTCAATTTTCTTAATGATTTTGGCAATAAGGGCATTTCTTTGTGTGCTATCCATACCTGCTACCATCAGAAAACTATCCTGCTCATGTATTATGTTCAGGTTGCTGATCAGAGCATTCAGGTTTTTTTGTTTATTTACAATGGCGTCATAGTCTGGATGCTTTTTGTCAAGCACAGCAACAGCGCTGTCATAATAATTTCCGGCATCTACGTAATGCGTTTTTTCGAATGAATTATCTGCAAGTTTTAAATACGAAAGCGCTTTTTGGTTGGTGTTGTTTACACTTGTTTTTACAGATTTTTTAAAATAGGCCATTGCCTGATTAACATTCTTTTCTTTTTCTTCCATTTCACCAAGCGTATAATAGATAACATCTAAATACTCATCGTTCTTAGGGTCTTTGGCCATTTTTAAAAGCTCCTGTTTTATGCCTTTTATTCTCTGGTCTTTAATATCATATAATCTTGCTTTTTTAATTTTAGCATTAAAGATCATATCGTAATTAGGCTTTAAAGCAATGCATTTGTTGTAATGCATAATGGCAGATTTCTGATCTTTTTTAGATTCTGAGATCTGGCCAAGTATAAAATGAAAACGGGCTTTCTGTTTCCTGTTTTTTGTTAGAGAAACCGTGTTCTCTAATTCTTTTGCAGCCTCATCCCACAAACCCTGCTTAACATAAAATTCAGCAATAACAGATGACAGGTCTTTTTTTAATTCTTTCGGAAGATTTTTATCGTTCCTTAGTTGTGCAATAATTGGCTCTGATTGAGAAAGTGTTCCAATTTCATTGTAGGTACGAATGAGCCAGAGCATAGCCTCATACTTTTGTTTGCCTTTGTAGGATTTTGAAACGAATTCAAAAATTTCTACTCCCGAAAAAAATTCTCTTTTGTAAAAATGTGCTTTACCAACTACCAGCCAGTTATCATCAATCCACTTAACAGCGCCGTAAACTTCTTTCTTTGTTTTTTTGTCAATGATAGCGTGACGCTGAATTACCAGCGAAGATTTTTTTATTGCCTTATCCATTTCCGGATAAATGGTTTTTGAGCTTGAGTTGTCAGGATAAATAAACAACGGCAATGTTTTGCTGTAATCTTCTTTGTAGCCGGTTTCAATTTTGTATACCCCGTCTTTAATACTTTCTGTTGCCCAGTAAAAACCGTTGTAATGCGAGGTAAGATTGTGAAAACCCCGTGTAATAAAAGTGTTTTTCTTATTTGTGCAATCGCTTAAAATAAAGCCTGCCACAACCAATATTAAAAAATATAAACCCCTGTTTTTCATTCTGCGTAATATGTCCTTATCCTAAACGGAAAAGATGCTAATTTAGTATAAATTTAGAAAAATTATTGCCTGAAACCCTGAATTTACGGGGCTTTTGTGCTCTAAAAAGGCAGATTTTATCGATATTTAGCGTCCGTGTTAAAATGGGAAGGAAAATGGCAGTTGAGAAGAAAAAATATAAGTTAAAAGACAGGCTTAAACACAGGTATCGTTTGGTAGTGCTGAACGACGATACTTTTGAAGAAAGTTTTGCGCTAA
>JACMLS010000011.1 GCA_014379485.1 Bacteroidia bacterium
ACTTTTATTTCTATTTCAGTGGCAATGAGGCTGCCCGCTGCGTCAAAAATAACAGAAGTTTCTATTTTGTTGTTTGTAAATTCTGCTTCGTAGTTAGCGCCTTCTTTTTCCCACTTTTCAACTTTTGCTTTTGGGTAAAGAGAAGTGAATTTTGTTTTAACAGCCGCAGGAACTTCTGCTTCTTTCATTTTTTGTGCACTGGCAAATCCAATTGTAAGTGCCAGAGCTAAGGTAGTAATGGTTTTCATTTTTTTCTTTATTTGGGTTTTTATAAGTTTCTGTTACAATAGTAGAACCTGAATCTGTTTAAAATCTGTAGCAATTAAAATTTTTGCTTTTTGCTCTTTAACATTTCATTAAAAGTAAAGAAAATTTCTGAGAAGAATCTGTTTTTTTGCTTCATGGAAATGTAAGATCTGCTAAACTATCGTTAATACGCCTTAATTCCAGCGAGTTCACATATCATAGCCGCGAATGATCATGAATTCTCGTAAATCTGTATTTGATTCATCAAATATGAGTTGAAAACCTCTTGATTCCAGCGGAATCACACATTTGAGATGATGAATTTCAGTGGCCGGACTGATATGCCTCACTTTTCTTTATGTTCCTCTTTTATAGTTTTGGTCTGTATAAACATAGAAACACTTAATAAAATGAAAAATAAATTAAAAGTCCTACTTGCTACAGATTACTCAGAAGCTGTAAAAACAGCAGAGCATTATGCAGTTCGGCTGGCACAGGCAGCGGGTGCATCTCTTACTGTAGTTCATTCATACGATGTTCCTCTTTTGCCGGATCATCCTACGCCATTATACGAAGAGAAATTGCTTCTGTCTGATGTTTATAAGGATGAAGAGACCAGAATGAAAGATCATATTAATGGAATTCTGGCAACCAACAGTATTGCACCGCTGCAACTTGAGTTCAATTACAAATTATTGCGTGGCGAATTTCCGGAATGCCTAAATGAAGAAGCAAAATTAATGAATGCAGATTTTTTGGTTATCGGAACGCATGGTGCAAAGGGTTTTTTGGGCCGTTTGTTTGGTAATCACGCCTGGCAGATCATGAAAAGTTCAGATGTTCCGGTATTGGTAATTCCTAAAGACGCAATTTTTGTTGGATTAAAGAAAATAGTTTTTGCCACCGAATACAGAAGTGGCGAAATACCCGCAATAAAATACCTTGCCGGGCTTGCAGAAAAATTCAATGCCGAATTAACTGTATTGCATGTTACCTACACTTTTTTTCCTACTAAAGAGGAAACCGAATTGGCAAGAGAATTTCACAGAGATATACTCGAAGCAACCGGTTCAAATAAAATTAAACTCATCACTATAAAAGGAGAAAATGTAACTGAAGGGCTTGAAAGTTATTGTGCAGAACACAATTCAGACCTGTTGGTTTTATCTCATGAGAAAAAAGATCTGTTTGATAAAGTATTAGGATTAGATGCTGCGGCGGCTAAAAAAATCACATTCCACTCAAAACTTCCTGTGTTAAGTATTCCAGATTATTATAAAACCAAAAAATATTCTTTCTGGGATTTGCTTAATGATGTTGAGCAGGATATAGAAAATATTTAGAAAG
>JACMLS010000711.1 GCA_014379485.1 Bacteroidia bacterium
AAAATTTTTCAACTCCATTTCTTTTATCGATACAAAAAAAATTAGCTGGAAAAAATTTACACCACCCAACGGAGGTTTCAGCGCAGAACTTCCGGCCAACGTAATTTATGAAAAACCTGAGAATAAAAAAGTAATGGGTGCAGCAGAAAAACTGCAGGCGTATGATCCGGCCACTGAAGATTTCTATTTTGCCATGAGGGCGTATTACAACGATTTTCAATACATAGAAGAAGATACTTTTGAGTTGAATATGTTTCTGAATAAATTTCTTGAGAAAAAGAATTTTGAAGTGACAGAAAAAAAACCGGGCATGTTTGGAAAATACCCTATGCTCTCTGCAAAGCTGAAAGATAAAACCTCAGGAGAATTTACTTTTTTGAATTTTTATTTAAAAGGACCGCATTATTTTTTACTGGGAGCCAAAACAAAGAACAATTCGTATCCCACTAAATTTTTCAATTCTTTTAAATTCGAAGATTTTAAGTTTACTGGAAATTTTAAGGATACCTATGACAGTACTATGTATTTTACTGTGAACGATGAATTTTCTGACAAAGAAGATAACCTTATAAACAGTTTAATGCGCAGGCAGAATTTAAATTACTATCAGAAAAAAGAAAAAAAGAAATTCGATAATTCTTACATGGCTTCTTATCTTGAAAAAAATGTGTACTCGCCCAGCAGTAATGAGAACATAAGGATAGAATTCAGAAAATTCAATGATTACCGTATGAGCCAGGATAAAGACAAATTCTGGAAAAACGAAATTGAATACATTACACAAAATTATGGCCTCATTGTAAAAGAGAAAAAGTTTACTGAGAGCAAGGGTGCAGAGCAATACGATCTTTTGTTTACCGATACGGCCTCTACGCGTGGTATTAGAACAAGAATGATTCTGAAGAACGGCGTTGAGTACGTTATTCAGGGCACTGTAGATACTTTAAGCCAAATGAGTTTCTGGATGGATAATTATTTTAAATCATTTAAACCAAAAGATTCCATCATTGGTAAAAGCCCGTTTGAGGATAAAGTAAAACTGTATTTAGACGATCTTACTTCAAAAGATTCTTCTAAAAGAAATGCAGCTTGTAATTCTTCGCAGGAACCTGAATTTAAAAAAGAGCATTTAGATCAATTACTCAAATTTATGGAAACCCCTGCATTCAGAACCTATAGCCTTGACCTGAGAGCAAAAATGATCTGGAATTTAGGCAGCATAAAGGACGATAAAGTAATCTCTTATCTGCAAAAACAATATCCCATTTATTCAGACACGGCTTCTTTGCAGTTCTCAATACTTTCTGCGCTGGCCGGACAGCAAAAAGAACTTGCTACCAAAACTTTTTTAGATCTTTTAAAAACAGAAACACCGCTTACCAACAACAATAGCGACATCTACGATATGTTTGGTCCGTTTTACGATTCGCTTGAGTTTGCGCGTTCGCTGTTTCCGGGTTTGCTGGAGCTTACCAAATTTGCAGAATACAAACCGGCCATTTACGATCTGCTTTCTGCATTGGTAGAAAAAGATCTTTTAAAAGGTCCTGCCTACGCAAACCAAAAAGGAATTTTACAGAACGAAGCTATTTATGAGTTAAAACGTTTTAAAGCTAACGAGGTGGCCAATGCCGCCAACGGAAGTTCTGATTACAATTACGATTATAATTCTGGCGGAAGAAAAGAAGATATAGAGAAAGAGTTGAAAAAGATGCTTGGCAATATTGGCAAAGCATCAAATTCAACAACAGATTATGATGAAACTTATGATGGCGGCTCTAACGTCCGCACAGCTTTAGAAAATTATGCAGTATTGCTCGTTCCGTTCTACGCAGAACCCCTTACAAAAAAATTCTTCGAGAAACTTTTAAATACCAAAAACGAAGACCTGTTAATGCAGGTAAATTTAATTCTGCTGAAAAATAAAATTCCAACCAACGATACGCTTTGGAATTTTTATGCCAAGAACGAAAAAACCCGTTTAGACATTTATAAAAAATTAGAAGACATGAAACGCCTTGACAAATTTCCGGCGCAATACAAAACGCAGGAAAATTTTATTCGCTCATTGCTTTATGGTTTTGAAGAATATAAAAATCCTTACAGCTACGGCGATAACGAAGATGAAGAAGAGCATGTAAAAGACAGTATCGTTTTCATCACCAAAAAACTAATTAAAAACAAAACCAACGAAGGCTACGTTTATTTCTTTAAACGCAAAACCGGCAAAAAAGAAGAGTGGCGTTTAGACTACTCAGGTTTTCAACCCAAAGACGAAAAGAAAATCTCAACCCGCAGCCGCTACCAAAAAACCGGCCTGGTCTTATACGAAGACAAAACAATAGAAGAACAGATAGATGAAATTGTTGCCGAGTTGCAGATGAAAGGAAGGATTAGGGTTGATGGTGGAAGTACTTACGATTACGGCGGAGATTATAATTATGGGGATTATTGAAAGCAACCCTAAACTCTAAGAGATTTAATTGTGGATTTAGATCGGCCTAAATGAGAACCTGGATCAATTATATAAGAGCAACAAAT
>JACMLS010000712.1 GCA_014379485.1 Bacteroidia bacterium
ATAATTTCGTTTAAGAATATTTTGTTTTAGAATAAAAGACCCGGAGAGATTTAATTTTCTTCGGGTTTTTTTGTTGAATTGATGGTATCACAATTTGTGATACCTATTGAATAGCACGATGATTTTTGTTGTGTTTTGGTCAGAAACCCGGAGAATTAATTTTCTTCGGGTTTTTTTGTTGAAGTAATTTAATACTACTTTTAATAGAATGGTGTCACAAATTGTGATACCTTCTAAACAAAGAGAAAAAGAGTAAATTCGCACAATGAACAAATTCTTTCCCACAATAGCATTCTTCACACTCCTCCTCTCCTCCTGCAGTTTCAACAAAATGTTTTTGCAACCCACAAAAATTCCGGCAACTGCAAAAAAACTTACAATGAAATCTGCTACTGATACTACAGTGGTTTCTTATTCAGAAAATTTTCAACCCACATTTTTAAAAAACGGAAAAGATACTATTCGATTAGATTTTACAATTGAAAGCGTGGTTTTTAAAAGCGCAAACGGAAACAAGCTGAATGGCTGGATGATGAAATCTAAAACCGTGACATCGACAATTACTTTGTTTCATCTTCATGGCAATGCGGGTTGTCTTTTAAGTCAGTACATGGCAATGCAGCCGCTCTTAGAAAAAGGTTTTCAGGTATTTGTTTTTGATTATAGCGGCTTTGGTTTTTCTGAAGGGAAGGCTACAAAGAAAAATGTGTTGACGGATGCGCTTTCTGCGCTTGATTATTTGAGAGCAAGGCCTGAAGTAAAAGGAACCAAGCTCGTAATTTACGGCCAGTCGCTTGGCGGACATTTATCTGCAACCGTTGCAGCGAAACGCCAGGCAGATATTGACGGGCTTGTAATAGAAGGCGCTTTCTCTTCGCATAAAGATATTGGAGCACATACAGTTCCGGTCTTAGGTCGTGTTTTTGTAAAGAACGGTTACAACGCAAAAAAATCAATTAAACTCTACACAAAACCTTTGCTGGTAATTCACAGTACGGAAGATGAAACGATTCCTTTTTTTATGGGAAAAAGAATTTTTGATCATGCCAACGCTCCTAAAGAGTTTTACGAAATAAAAAAATGCCACATCTGCGGGCCTGAATATTATCCCGATGAAATTGCGGAGAAAATAAAAGCGATGTTGGTTAAATAAAAACCGCGCTGAATTTCTAAGGAGCGGGTTTTTATTTACAAACTTTCAAATGCCAAACTTTATTCCCCACAGTTCGGGTGGACAACACCCTAACAGCGTGAGAAAGAATTTTACGAAATAAAAAAATGCCACATCTGCGGTACTGGATATTACCCCGATGAAATTGCAGAGAAAATAAAAACGATGTGGGCTAAATAAAAATCGCCCCGAATTTCTAAGGAGCGATTTTTTTAATTTATAAAACTCAACTGTAAGCCAAATACCAGAAACAATTAACGTTGCAAAATTATTTTCTCAGTTGCAGAACCTCCGTCTGCATTAATTATTTTAAGAAAATAAAAACCATCTGCAAGATGACTGATGTCCATACTTTGTTTGGTTGTTCCTTCTGCCGGCCATCTTCCCATATTTTCTCCGTTGAGGTTGTAAATTTCTGCCACAGAACCTTTGCTCATGTTCTCAATAAAGAGCGTACCTGTTGTTGGATTGGGATACGCGCTATTATGTTGCACGGCCTCTCCGCTTGCTTTTACTTTGAGTGGGAGAGTTGAATAATTGTAACGCGCAAGAAAAGCATTTATTTCTTGTGTGGACCAAGCATCTAAATCATTACTAAACGCTGGAGCTGTATTAAAATCAGTTTGGCTTGGTATGTTACCCCCGTAACTACCTGTTATATAAAGTGCACTGAAAGGTGTGTAAAGACAAATATCGAGCGAACGATCCATGCCAGGACCTTGAATTGCATCTACATCATTATAAGCACCCGTAATTTTGTTGTATCTGGCAATGTAAATATCGCGGTTTGCAGCTACAACGCTTGCTGTAGATGGGGAGAAATCGAAATCACAGGTGCCTTGAAAATAGCCTGAAATGTAAACGTGATTTGCATCGTCAAGTGCAATACATACTCCTGCATCGTCGAAAGAGCCACTTCCATAACTTTCTACCCATTTTATAGTTCCGGCACTATTATAACTTCCAAGCACAATATCATGGATGAACGGTGCAACGGTTAAATTAGTAATAGTTGTTGAGGGAATTGTTGGAAATGTAATATTTCCACCTCCAAAACCGCCTACAAAATAAATATTGCCCGAAGCATCTGCAATTACCTCCTGTAATTTATCTTCAAGTACTGTTCCGAAATTTCTTTCCCAGATAAGGGTTCCCACCGTATTGTATTTGGCAACAAAAGCGTCTCTGTTTCCAACGTAAGCAGAGTTAGGAAGTGCAACGCCAGCGCCCGGATCAAAATCGCAGTCAGCAGTTTCAAAATAACCACATACTGCAATATTTCCGCTTGGGTCGGTTGTAATACTGCTTATTGACTCATTTCCGATACCACCGATTTTCTTTTTCATAAAAACTGCGCAAATTGTTGAGCTGTATTTGCAGAAAAAAGCATCTCTTGGTCCTGTACTAGTCATATTAGTGGTAAGTGCCGAAGGATCAAAATCAACAGTGCCTTGAAAAGTTCCGCCAACAAGCAGGTCGCCCCCGATAGGGTCAAAAGCAATGCTCATTGCAGAGTCGCTTCCTGCTCCGCCAATTCTCTTTGCCCAAACATAATTTCCGCTAAGGTCGTACTTCGCAATAAATACATCAGTTCCGCCGGCTGATGTAAGACTATGAACTCCTGCGCCCGGATCAAAATCTGCAGTAAGAGTAAAATATCCGGTTACAAAAATATGTGTGCCGTTAGAAATAATTGATGTAGGGGTTTCTTCTCCTGTACCACCAATCTGTATTGCCCAATCCAATACGTTGCCATCTTGTATTTTTGAGATATACATATCACTTGGACTTGTTGGAGAAACAGTAGAAGTGTAAGTTACTGAACCTAAGCCGGGGTCAAAATCTATCCCGCATGGGAATGTTGTTTGAAAAACGCCCGCAGAGATTATACTAACCGTATCTACAGTATTGTGAGAGAGACAACGCCCGAATGAACTGATAGTGCAAGGTACCGGCCCGTTTGAAAACTGGTCCGCCCAAGTATACTGCAAATTCTGCGCATTCAACATTACAGATAATAATAGTGGCGCAATAGTGAGAATGATTTTTTCCATGATTTCTTTTTTTTTTGTAACACTAAATGTAGTTTAGGATTTCATAAAAAAATACTGCAAAGTAACCAACGTTAACTTTGGTGTAAGGAACGGGAGAAAAAAAGAAATTTTTCAGAACAAATTTTTTTCGAAACGAAAGAGTATCCGTATTTCGGATAAACATATGAATGTTTTTTTGTCATACTGAGCGCTTTCGTTTTTTTTTGTCACACTGAGCGGAGTCGAAGTGGGACAAAAAAAAATTCCCCGGCAATTTCTTACCGGGGAATTTTGTGCTGATTAGATTTTATTTATCCGTTGTCAATTCGAGCGCAGCCGAGAAGTGGCAATTACTGCTTCAATAATTTTTTGTAAACAATACCTGCTTCTGTTCTTATTTTAAGATGATAAACACCTGCTGCAAGCTCTGAAAAAGAAAGTGTGTAAGAATTTACATTGTTTACTTTTTCGCCTATGATCAGTTGTCCTATTGAATTATAAAGTTCAACAGAGCTGATGCGCGAAGCTGAGCGAATTTGTGTTTCATGACTTACAGGGTTTGGTGCAACGGTTACAGAATTTGATAAAGCGTTTTCTGCAAAACCAATTCCTCCCTGTGCAATTCCTTTTACGTTTGAGCGCGATGTGTTTACAATTGCGCGTGCAGGATCGCAGCTTATTCCCCAAATTGTTTCTACGTAATAACTTGCATTTGGAAAAGTAGCGAAACCAGGATCAACAATTGTTTGCTGTGTACCTGCAGTAAATGCAACCTGTACCCAAACACCTGTGCTAAGGTTATCGCGCATCAGTACATAGTTGTTTACGGGATTAGCTGTGTTTTCTATTGTATACAAAGGGTTCCAGGTATACTGCCCGCCACCGGCATAAATAATGTAGATGGTATTGTGGTAATTACTTAATCCACCTTGCAAACCGCAGGTATCTACAGTAGCAAGTTTATAACGTTTTGTGGTAGCGTTTGGATTTGCATATAAAACGGTGTCGTAATCATGGTACTCGCCCAAACTATCGTAGGCAACTGTACCAATATGTTTGTAAATATTGGTTACGTCTTCTCTGTAAATTTTAAAACTGTCAACTCCTGACACAGTTGTTTTATCCCAATAAATAATATTGTGTGTACTTGTAGAATCTACAGTTACCATACAAATATCAGGGGTAACGGTAGATGTTGCAATATTGCTTGCAATAAAAACATCTCCGTCAGTATCTGTGGTGGTAAGTGTAATACCAGCAAATGTAATTGAAGGAGAATAGAACTCGCCTGCAATGTAAAGCGCATTATTTGGTCCGGTAGCAATTGCATCGCCAAAATCCTGTCTGGTATCTCCGGCTGTTCTTGCCCAATTCAAATATCCGTTTGAGCTTTTATATTTAGCAACAAAAATATCATACACAGTATCTCCGCCTCCGTAAGTAACCAAAGAGTTGTTGTAAAGAGTAACAGGACCAAGTTTTAAAGAATCAGAATTGTAAAATCCTATTATGTATGGATTTCCAGCTGCATCTAATCTTACAGAGCTACCCTGGCTATAAGTATAATCATTTCCTATTATACCATTTGCCCATAGTGCTGTTCCGTTTGCATCATACTTTGCAATGTATGCTTCATAAGATGCATTTGGATTAACAACAGTAATAGTACCAAAGGTTCCGTTAGTGTTATATCCTAAATAACCTGTAATAAAAGAATTTCCGGCTGCGTCTGTTGCAAGGCTTAAACACTGGTCGTTATCACTTGAACCTGCAGTTCTGACCCACTGCGGTGTTCCGTTCATATCTAATTTTGCAAGAAAAATATCGTTGTAACTGTTTAACGGAAGTATGATTGAACCGAACTGAATATTTGTAGAACCAAAACTTCCTCCTACATAAACGTTTCCGGCAGCATCAACACCTACACCGTAACCAAGATCGTCATAGTCTCCGGTTCCGCAGGTTATCCATTGTGAGTTACCGTTGGCATCAAATTTTGCAACAAAAACGTCCTGAGAATTTGCACCGTCTAAATTTGGTGTACTGTCAGTTCCGCAAACAATGTAAGTAGATGAAAAGGTTCCGGTAACATATGCGTTTCCTGCCGCATCTGTTGTAAGACCATAAGCCCTGTCAATATCATCTCCTCCCAATAATTTTGCCCAAAGAACTGTGCCTAAACTATCATATTTCACCAAAAAACCATCCCAATAAGAACGGTTTACTAATTTAATAGGGCTGGTGCCAAATGAAAGTGTATCTGAATTAAAATATCCGGTAACAAATACGTTTCCGTTTGCATCAGTGGCAACGCCTCTTGCGCGCATTTCGTTATTACCACCGGCTTTTTTTGCCCACTTAAAAGTACCGCAGGCATCATACTTTACCAAAAACATTTCTGCACCGTAATTAAAAAAAGTTGCAGGCTGGTTAGTAAGCGTGGTGGTTCCGAAAACTATTGAGTTAGAATAAAAA
>JACMLS010000713.1 GCA_014379485.1 Bacteroidia bacterium
AAGGCGTTTATAAGGCCTCACTTCTTTGAATCAGGATGGAGTTAGCCCTGTAACTTTTTTGAACTGTGTTGATAAATGGGCCACGCTGCTGTAATTAAGTTTATAGGCGATCTCAGATAAACTCAATTCGTTGTAAATAAGAAGTTCTTTAACCCTTTCAATTTTATGCGATATCATGTGTTTTTCTATTGTAGTTCCCTGCGCTTCCAGGAATTTTTTTGCAAGGTACCAGTAACTGCATTTTAAGCGGGCGCTCAGGTAATCAGAAAATTTTACTTTTATCGGCTCATCCGTATAATGAACAGATTCAACAATAGCCGCTTTGATCTTTTCGACCAGCATACTTTTTTTGTCATTCAGAAATTCCAGTCCGAATTTTTGCAGTACGGTTTTTATCTGATCGTACTGATCTGCAGAAATATCTTCTTCCGTTTCTACTTCGCCCAATTCTACTGACTTGCAATGCAAACCAATTTTTTCAATTTCGTGTTTAACTACTACTTTGCAGCTAAAACTAACCATGTTTTTAATGTAAAGTTTCATTCGATTTTTTTTTGATAAAAACCTGCATTGGTCTTTACGCGTCAATTAATTGTGGTTTCGTATCTTTTCCCGTTACACTCTTAGAAAAAAGTATGCCAGATGTTTTATGTTGTTTTCTCAGACAGAACTGATCTTGATATGGGAAAGAAAACCATTTTAATTTCCCAAAATGAGAAATTAAATACACAGTTTATCATTTTCGAGCCATTTGTAAGAATAAAATGAGTCTGTATTAAGAAAAATACCACAAGGCATATTTATTGCGAATAAGAATTTCAGGAATAACATTAGCGTTCTCATTTTTTATGAAAGTGATGAATGTTTTTTAATTTATTTTCCACTACATAAATCAGAACAGATATGCCAACAATAACCATTCTCTCATCCAGCGTCCGTACAGATAGAAAAAGTCATCGGGTGGCATTATATTTTAAAAAGTACATTGAAGAAAATTACCTCGCCACTTCGCAAATTCTTGACCTGAGTGAGTATAAATTTCCTGTTTTTAATGAACGCTTAAAAAATCTTTCCTCTCCGCCAGAGCAGTTAAAAGAATTTGCAGAAAAAATAAAATTAACAGATGGTATTCTTATAGTTACGCCTGAATACAACGGAGGATATCCTGCAAGCCTTAAAAACGCTATAGATGTGTTGTATGAGGAATGGAAAAGAAAACCCATAGCAATTGTTACGGCATCATCCGGAGCGTTTGGCGGAGACCAGGTACTGGTGGCGCTGCAGTTTGTTTTATGGAAGATAGGGGCGTGGACAGTGCCGGCCATGTTTCCTGTGCCCGAAGTGCAGAAGGCATTTGACGAAAAAGGAAATCCGGACGATAAAACGGCCATGGATAAGAAAGCAGAACCTTTTATAAATGAATTGATGTGGTGCATTAAAGCAAAACAACAAATGACGGGAAGCGCCGCTTTACCTCAAAAAGTAAATGCGGGCAAATACGACAGATAAATTCTTAACCGGGCGCAGATAAAAAAAAAATTTACTCAAACGGTTTTCTTTTTTTTTCTGAGTAAGGTTTTCTGCATTGATGTTCTGCACAATCAGCTATGT
>JACMLS010000714.1 GCA_014379485.1 Bacteroidia bacterium
AACGAAATCAGTTTATTAAATGTTTTTTCTGGCGAAAAACTCCTGATCGAAAAGCAAACAACCCCTTCAGCTATTTATACCGTGGCAGAAAACAAGAAATTTTTTGCCATCAAAACAACTGACACTGTAATAAACATTTTTAATGCGGTTTCATTTAAAAAACTGTATTCAGCAGGAAATAAAAAACTGACCCACGGCCTGAAAAGTATGTGTTTGCATCCTGTAAAAGACGAGATCACCATTTCAAATTATTCAGATGATGTAATAGTTGTTGACCTTAAAAAAAATCTCGCGGTGGCCAGAATGGAAAACATTCTTCAATGGACAAGCAAACCTAAATACACGGCAGACGGCAAATTTCTGATAACAACAAGTTCAGAGGGTTTTGTAAGATTCTGGGAGACCGCAACCTACACAAATGTTCTCTCAAATTATTCAAATCCTGAGGACGAAAGTTATATTTCATTTTCAGAGAACAATTT
This sequence comes from Bacteroidia bacterium, assembly GCA_014379485.1. Classification (GTDB taxonomy): domain Bacteria; phylum Bacteroidota; class Bacteroidia; order B-17B0; family Aurantibacillaceae; genus AM-1111. Next base: position 483 of record JACMLS010000714.1, read on the forward strand.
TTATGTAGCTTCTTCCAACATTCAAAAAAGAATTGTTTACCCCTTGGCCTATTTTGTATTCGGAAACAACTTTTTTGAACTATCTGACCTTGATGTGGAATACAATCACCCAGATATAATTGCAAATGTGCTGGGTTACGAATCGCAAGACGTAATGGAGGCTTATAAATTATTGTATACAAAACGAATAAAACGTCTGCACAGAAACATCAATTCAGCATTTAACTCTAAAAACAGGCCCGTCTTAAGGTCGGTAGGAAATTACCCTCCGGTAGTAGATAAAAGTGAATTGGAATTAGTGCTGCAGTTTTATGATAAGACAAAAAAAATTAAAAAATTAAAAGTGAGCATTAATGATGTGCCGGTTTTCGGAATGGAAGGTTATTCTTTGCAGTTGGATAGCGATGGCTTTAATGCATATGTGTATACCATTCATTTAAACAGTGGCACCAATAAAGTTTCTGTACGGGCAACAAATGAAGACAACATTGATTCGTATCCATATACCTTTACAACGTATTACCAAACTGATTGGGAAAAGAACAAACCCAAACTTCATATTATCGGCATTGGTGTTTCTGAATTCGCAAACAGCAAATACAATTTAAAATATCCTGCTAAAGATGTAAGAGATTTTGTAAAACTTTTTCAGAATCAAAAAAATCAATACAGCCAGATAATTGTAGATACCCTTATTAACGGGCAGGCCACGCTGGAGAACATTTTAAAATTAAAAGAAAAAATTCATAACGACCACACCAATGATTCTATGGGTGTAAACGACAAGGTTATACTTTTTGCAGCCACTCACGGAGTGTTAGATAAAAATCTTGATTATTATCTGGCCACTTATGACGTAAATTTTGAAACTCCTTCTGAAAACGGCTTGCTTTATTCTGAAATAGAAAAACTGCTCGATAATATTGCCCCGCGCAAAAAAGTTGTTTTAATTGATGCCTGCCACTCAGGCGAGATAGATAAAGATGAGGTACTGGTTACAAAAAAAGACACGGTGGCAGACCAGGGAGCTATTTCTTTCAGGGCTGCCTCTTCAACAAGCATTACTTCTAAAGAGGGCGCACTTAAAAATTCACTGAATCTGATGAAAGAAATGTTTATTGATTTAAGAAAGTCATCGGGTGCAACTGTAATTTCTTCGGCTGGTGGAACGGAATATGCTATTGAAGGAGAAGAATGGAACAACGGGGTTTTTACGTATTCAATGATCAATGCCCTGCGAAAACATAAGGCAGATACCGACAACGACAATAAAGTTTACTTGTCTGAACTTCAAAAATATATTGAAGAAGAGGTGCCAAGAATTACAAACGGAAAACAACAGCCCACTTCCAGAAGCGAAAACATAGCGAACGATGTGCTGATCTGGAAAAATGATTTTAATGAAGA
>JACMLS010000715.1 GCA_014379485.1 Bacteroidia bacterium
AAAAATGTCTTACAACAGCAAAAACCTGGATGCAAAAAAAGATGAGCAAGGAACATTTTTATTGAAAGTAAAACCAGGAAAGTATAAATTTCAGTTTTATTACAATTCTGAATTTTTTGAAATAAAAACTGATTCAATACCAGTTGCTGAAAATTTCCGCAAAGAGATCAGGGTTACCTTTGAATCTTCAAAATATCCTGTAGAATGCGATAAACCTGTAATTTATGTTTATCCAACAGAAACCACCCAGGTAAACATAAAATTAGATCTTAAAGGAAAACTAGGTTTCACCTATCCGGAATACAAAAACAACTGGAATTTTACGGCAGAACCAAATGGTACACTTACGAGTTCAGGTAAAAAATACGATTATTTATTCTGGGAAGGAAGCACTGCTCTTGATATGAATAAAATAAATACGAATGAAGGTTTCATTGTAAATAAATCTAACCTGATAAAATTCTTTGAAGAAAAACTCACTGCAATGGGATTGAATGCACGCGAGCAGGAAGATTTTATTACATATTGGGGCCCGCGTATGAGTGCAAACGAAAACAATTACGTTCATTTTATTTTTAACGAAGAGTTCAGCGGATATGCACTTTTGACCATTGAACCGAAACCCGATAAAGTGTTTCGTGTGTTCATGATCTGGTCTGCCACCAACGAAAAAGGAAATTCAAATCTTACCGCACAAAAAATCCCATCGTTTGACAGAAAAGGTTTTACGGTTTTGGAATGGGGAGGGACTGAAACTAAAATAATTATTCCTTAAAAAAATAAAATGAGAAAATTTGGCTCCACCATTTGCCTGCTTGCTGCACTTTTACTTGGTCCGGATTTTATTTCCGGCAATCAAGTTAATCTGAACCTTGCGCTCCACGAAGAAATTGGCGACAGCGTTGGGCCCGCACCATATGCTATAATAAAAAACACTAAGGACAATACCTTAAAGGGCAATGAAGGAAAATTCACTTTCTATTTCAGAGAAAATGTGTTGAATTCAGTTGTAAAACAATCACTAAAAATGTCTTATAACGGAAAAGAAATTACTACCACTAAAAATGAAAAGGGCTCTTATTCAATTATTCTTAAACCCGGTAAATATAAATTTCAGTTTTACTACGCTACAAACTACCAGGAAATATATACTGATTCTATTAAACTTGAGAGCGGATTTCATAAGGAAATTGCAGTAACCTTTCAGTCTACACTAATAATGGAAACAGCTGACAAACCTGTAATTTATGTTTATCCCAAAGAAAAAACAGAAGTGAGTATTAAACTTGATCTTACCGGAAAATTAAATTTCACTTATCCGGAATACAAAATCGGTTGGAATTTTACAGCAGATTCAACCGGAACTATTTCAATTAACGATAAAAAATACAATTATCTTTTTTGGGAAGGAAATATTGCGTTCAACGAAAATGACAGAAATGCTAAAAAAGGATTTCTCGTAAAAAAAGAAAACCTTATTAGTTTTTTTGAAGAAAAACTAAGTGCAATGGGATTAAATTCAAAAGAGCAGGCAGATTTTATTACTTATTGGGTTCCTCGTATGGGCGCCAACGAAAGCAACTTTGTTCATTTTATTTTTAATGAAGAATTCAACGAATACGCCAAAC
>JACMLS010000075.1 GCA_014379485.1 Bacteroidia bacterium
CCGGACTAACGACTAAATCCATATCTTCCATTGGAACTGCGCCTAATAAAACTTCATTACCAATTACGAGCGCTCCCACAAAACAATTTCTGTTTCCAAAAGTTACTCTTACAGGGCCAACGTATGGAACCTGCTGACTGTTTCCATCTGTCAAAACAGCTTCGCGCGTTTCAAGTTGTTTTAAATTTAATTGCGCTGCGATGTGAGAAGGTAAGCAAAGAAAAACAGACCCGGTATCTACAAGGCATTTTACCTCAATAGATTTCAAATCAGGAAATACCGGATTTGAAAGTGTGATATCTGAATAAACGAGTCCCATTTTTGTTACAAAGATAATGAATCTAAAAGACGAGGGCAAGACACGAAGGACGTGGGAAAAATTTATTTCAAACAGCAACCTTCTTCACCAAAAAATAAAACAGTGTAATACAAAAAACATTATTCAAAACAATATTCGCAATCGCCCACACATTTTCTCCCCGCTTAAATAATTCAAAGGTTTCATAACTGAAGGTAGAGAAAGTGCTGAGCCCTCCGCAAAAACCTACGAGAATTAAATATTTTAAAGTGTCGTTTTCTTTTTGCTGAAGCGAGAGGAATACCAACGCATAAACTACAACAGCAATTGCATTTGCCAAAAAAGTTGCAACAGGTAAAGTAACAGCTGTTTGTGTTTTAACCACCCACGAAATTAAAAAGCGGAGAACTGATCCGCCCCCGCCTCCTAAAAAAACAAACAAAATATTAAAAAAACTCATCCAATCAATTACAATTTATTACAATCAATTACATTTTTTTATTTCACCGCTTCCATTTTCTTCTTAACATCATCAGTCACTTTTTTCTGCGCTTCAATTAGTTTTTTTTGCTCTAATTGATCTGTTTCGTTCTTTTTAATATTCTCTTCGTTTTTCTTGATGTCTTCTTCGGCTTTTTTAATTTTTGCCTTGTCATCAACAATATTCTCTTCCATATCTTTTTTTCCTTTTTCAAGGTCTTTTTGTTTGTCGTTTAATTTTTCGAGCGCTTTTTCTGCAACTTTTACCTGTACAGATACCCCTTCTTTTGTCATTTTTACAGCAAATTCTTTAATGATTTTTTTTGCTATGTCTGCCTTTTCTTTGTGCTGTCCGCTCGATAAATATGCTCCGCCAAGATCGAAGGCCACCACCATTCTTACGGTTTTGTCTTCTTTCTTCTCAATAAAATTGGTGTAAATATCTACGGTACCATTACCCATTTCTTTTATAACAGCATTATCGCCAAACAAGGTGTGTTTGGTAAGATTTGTTTTTTCTGTATTATAATCTTTTACCGTGCTTTTCCATTCTTTTTCTACCTCATCAATATCTGCTTCGTAAATTATTACAGAAAACGAATTGTTGTTGCCGGCGCCAATAGATTCGCTGCCTTCGCTTATCTGAATGGTATAGTTCTGTGCTGTAAATGCAAGACCGCTTAAAAGCGAAATGGAAAGTAAAATCTTTTTCATTTTATGAGGTTTTCAGCTAAAATAGCAATTTTCAGACCAAAATGAAAATTGAGTTATGAATGATGAATTTTTGAGTTTTGAATTGTGGAAACGAACTCATAACTCCCAATTCATAATTCACAACTCATTCCGTCTCATTCAACATCGGTAACACCGCCCGAAACAATAAATTTCATGGCATCACCACCACTCACATCATTGAGAACTTTTATGTTTTCTTTGGGAACAATAAAAAGTCTTCCGGAAAAAGCGTAAGAGTGGGGCATGTACACGGCCATTTTATCTTTTATTCCAAAATCTTTCATGTCTTCGTGGGTAATAAAACCTATTTCTTCAATTCCCGCAGCCGGATTGGTGAGTACCAAAACGGGCTTGGTGAATTTTTTATTGTTTCCAACAAAGGCGCTTAAAAAATCTTTTACCGGAGAGTAAATGTGTTTAATGACCGGCATGTGCTCAATCATTTTTTCAAACAATTTAAAAAGATATTGAAACAAAATGCTTGATGCGAGCCAGCCGAGCAGGATCAATCCAACAACAATAACAACGAGGATAAGAATCGGATCAACGTATTTGTTGAACATGAGGCCGACGTTGTGCAATGACTCGTTAAGGTTCAGATAAATTTTATAAAAGATCCAACTGGTAATTCCGAGCGGAACGGTTACAAGAATGCCTTGCGCAAAATATTTAAAGATCTTTTTCATGTGTATATAATTTGCGGATTAAGGTCACATTGGTCCCGATAGCTATCGGGAACGCCTCGTCACAGATTTTACCTTGATAAATTTAATTCAAAAAACCGTGACGCGGCTATTTCAGGGTTTTTTCTTTTTCCTTCTTCTTCCCGGATTTGGTTTGTTGGCAGCCTGCGGATTTTCGGGATTATTTTCCTGCTCTTCTTCTGCATCTTCAATGTCAATAAGGGGAACATTGCGCATCAGTTCTTTTTTAATAATACTTTTTTCAAGCGTAAGTAGAAAGGCCGAAAGTAAAATAAGGTTGC
>JACMLS010000716.1 GCA_014379485.1 Bacteroidia bacterium
CAATGCCCAGCAAAGAAATGTTTAAGTGGGTGGTGTTTTGGATGACGAACTGGAGCGAAACAAATAAAGTAATGGGTTTTGATGCGGTTTTTGTGGGCATCGTAAATAAATTTTATCGCAGTGGCAAAGTAGATTTTTATACAAAAGACCAGCTTAAAAAAATTATTGACCGCGCAGATATTCTTGAACCGCTTTTAATAGGACACGTTGTGCCTGAGTTGTTGTGCGTTGATACAAACGGAATTAAAGTGGTAAGAAAAGCCGGAATTGATACCTGCAAAACAAGTGGCGGTTTAACACAGACCTACCTTAAAAATAAAGAGGTAATTGACAAACAATTAATTTCTTTGCACGCTGTAAAAGCAGATTATACGGTGCTTGTTTTTTGGGATGTGGATTGCGGACATTGTAAGAAAGAAATTCCGGTTCTGCTTGAGAAACTGAAAGAGTTGAGAAAAGAAGGAGTGAAAATAAAAGTGCATGCAGTTTACACTCAGCACGAGTACGATAAATGGCTTAAAACAATAAAAGAAATGAATCTGATTGATCCTGACTGGACAAACGTGGTTGATGGAGTTCATTTACAAAATCTCAAAGAAAAATTCGATATTTTCAGTACGCCTGTAATTTATATTCTTGACAAAAGTAAAACCATTCGTTATAAACGTATTGCCGCAGATCAGTTAATGGATGTAATGCATAACCTGATCAAAAATCCTGGTAAGTAGATTTTATATTTAGGTTAAAATAATTTTAATGTCCCCTGTGTTTTTAATGCGGGGGATTTTTTTTGGACTTCGACTCGCGCAAGCCAACCCTCATTGCCGCTCAGTCTGACAAAAAAATTAACGCAGATTTTAACCCTAATATTGTTTTATGAAATATTATTTTTTCATTTTCTTTTCCTTCTTTTTTCTTTGCGAAATCCATTCTCAGAGCTGCGAAAGCTTACCTATTAAGGATGAGAATAAGACGAAAAAGCTTGAAAAGAAGTTTCGGGAAAAGCCAATTTCTCAGAAGGTGAAGGGGTTTGATGCTTGGGATGTAGCCGTTTATTTGTTGAACAGGAAAGACACACTACATAAAAAGTGGTTTTTGTTTGTGATCAACAAATCAAGAAAAAGCTATGTTCATACAAAAATATCTTCAGAGAAAGTAGAACTGCTATACAAGATCGGATTGAGCTATTTTTATATTGAGGATTATGGCTCCGCTGAAAATTTTTTAACGAAATCAATCAAGTGTATGGGAGACTCAAAATGCAGTAAGTATTTTCTTTATCTCTGCAATTTAAAACAAGGCAAAAACGAAGAAGCTGAAAAGTGGAGAAAGGAATTTGATGGAGGAAAGTGATTTTTTTTGTCACAATGAGCCCTGTCGAAGTGTGACAAAATTTACCCCGCTAAAGCATCATTAATGTTCGGCAACCTTCCCAGTTTTTTAAGTGCAACCAAATGCGCTTTCAGAGCCTGGCCAAGTGTTTCGTTCTCAAGATATGGAACACCGAATTCTTCTGCGGTGGCTTTTACAATTTTAGAAATTTCGGGATAGTGAACGTGAGAAATTCTTGGAAATAAATGGTGTTCTACCTGAAAATTCAAACCGCCCATATACCAGCTTAAAATTTTGCTTTTTCTGCTGAAATTGATGGTGGTTTCCATTTGGTGAACCGCCCATTCATTGTCAATCATTCCGTTTTCATCAGGCAATGGGTGCGTTGTTCCATCTACTGTGTGCGCCAACTGAAATGTAGTCGTCAGAATTATTCCTGCAATAAAATGCATTAAAAGAAATCCGCAAATTACTTCTGCAACAGGAATTTCTAAAACAAAGATTGGTAAAACAATAACGGTTCCGAAATATAAAATTTTCAAAACAGATATTTTTAAAAACACAACAGCATTCTGAGCTTTGGTGTTTTCGTTAACTCCGTTTTTAATGTACTTAATGAACTGCACAAAATCTTTTAGCAGCACCCAGTAAAGTGTAAGAATTCCGTAAAATAAAAAAGCATACACAACCTGTGCCTTGTGGTATTCTTTTACCGGTGTGTGCGGAGAAAAACGTAATGGCGGTTTATCTTCAATATCCTCATCTAAGCCATTTATATTTGTAAAGGTGTGGTGCATTACATTGTGCTGTATGTTCCAGTTAAAAATAGATGCACCGCAAAGGTTTAAGGTATGACCCATTAATTTATTTACGAATTTACTTTTAGAATAGGCCTGGTGATTTGCATCGTGCATAATGCTCATTCCCACTCCGGCAAGACCGAAACCAGAAATGGCCCAGCAAATAAATGAAACGTAAGCGGGAGGGTTAAAAACAAGGATACAAATAAAAGGCACCAAATACATTCCTAATAAAATAATGGTCTTTGAAACCATTGTTGCGTTGGAATGCTTCGAAATGCCTTTTTCCTTAAAATAAAGATCTACTCTTTTATTCATCGTAATAAAAAAAACATTTCTGTCTTTGTTATTGAATTTAATTTTTTGCTTGAGGCTCAAGGTGATTGGTATAAATTTTTCTTATTTCAAAAATCCTATCGGTTAAATTGACCACTGCAAAGTTAAGAATTATTAAGCGATTTGTCAAAGGCCCTGATTATCAATGAAAAAGGCCGGATTTCGCCGGCCTTTCATTGTCATTTTGATGATTTTTTTAATGTGTAAGGATAATTTTTTTTCTCTGAATACCAGATTCATTTTTTAGTTGAACGTAATAAATTCCGGCCGGATACGTACTCAAATCAATTGTCAGTACTTCTGTTGTACTGATTTTTACATCTTTTCTGCTTATGATCTTGTTTCCGTTCATTCCGGTAATTTCAATGTCCATGTTTTCATTTGTATTGCCTCTGATAAAAATTATTCCATCACCGGGATTCGGAAAAATTTGTACTTGCTCGTTTTTGACATTTTGAATTCCCATAGTCAGTAAAGTATCAACAATAACAATTGAAGTTGCTGTATCATTTCCCATGGTATTAATAGCAATAAGTGTTACAGTATAGGTTCCGGCATTTGCATAAATGTGATAAGGGTTTTTCATTGCAGACACATCGTTTACTCCGCTGGTTGGATCTCCAAATAACCACGAATCAATTGTTTCGTGCGAACTTGAATTGGTAAACCACACAGTATCCATCTGGTAAATTGTTGAAACAGGGGTGTAAGTAAATGCAGCAATTGGTGGCAAAGAATCTCCAACAGCCACAGGGAGAATAATTGTATCTGATAAAGTTCCGTTATAGGCAATTAATTTTACAGGATAAATTCCTGCGGTAGTATAAATATGAATCGGGTTTATAAAAGTAGAAGTATCAGCAGTTCCGCTTGCAGGATCGCCGAAATTCCAGAGCCAATGCGTACTGTTAATACTTAAATTCTGAAAATTAACCGTGTCGCCAACTATCGGCAATAAAGGAACGTATGCAAACAAAGCGTTTGGTTGAAAAAATTGCTGAACGTCGAGGTATTCAATTTTTTGTGTGAACCAAACTCCGGCAACAGAATCCTGTCTTACAGTTAATAAAGAATATTTTTTAGCGGGATCGTACCATTTTAATTCCCTGTAATAAATAGTATCAGTTGGAAAAGCAAGCGTATCAACTGCTAAAGTATCAATTTCTCTTACTCTTGATTCTATTTTTAAGCAATTACTAAACACACCGTAAGGAGTTTTTAAAGTTCCCCAACCATTTACATTGTTTATTCTTTTAGTTACAACGCCACGGTAATAGTAGCCCGGAATTTGCGAAACATAACCTGAGTTGCTTGAATCGATGTTTAAATAGTTTACCGGAAATTTCAATAAAATATCAGACGAACTGTAAACATTTTTCATGCTGAATGAACCTGAATTGGTATTAATATCGTAAGCATCTGCATTGTGATTGAGCGAAGAAGAATTTATTTTATAATAATCATTTGGATTGGTGAGTTGCAAACCTCCAACAGTAATTGTTTTGCCGCTGGTAGAAGAGAGATTCACATTTCCCGGTACATATATATACGGAAACTGAGGCGATGTGTAACCTGTTTGGTTAGGTGCACGGAAAATTAGTTTCTCTTGCGTGTTGCCCGTAAGTGCTGAGTAATCCCAGGTAATATTGGCGCCTGTTGTATCATAATTGGCAGCGTTAAGTTGCGCCTGTGTTATGTATAAGGTATCACCTGTTGCAGCATAATTGGTGTTGCTGTAAGTAGATTGCGCTTTTGAGAGTTGGGCACCCAGTAAAATAAAAAGGGCGAGGGAGTAGGTTTTTTTCATAGTTGTTTGGTTTTAGTTTTCATCTGGAATTGCGGTCAACTTCCTGATTCGCACCAAAACTAAGTACAATACTGTTTGTTTATTTTTTGTTTCAACTAAGTGATATAGATTTTCAACTAACTGCATTTTTTCTTAATTTTCTGATTGATTTACACAGTACTTTTACTTTGTTGAAATTTTTGAGAAAAGAAGCTTATGAGCAATAGACCATCAGGATTGTACCTGAATTTAATTCATGTAATTTTTTGGGTGCTGCTTACACTGCTGGGTTATACTTTTGCAAACGGTGTTTTTCCGCCAGAGCATACACTACTAAGAACTATCGCAAATATTTCCCTCCTGTCAATCATCTTTTATCTGAACACTAAAATTTTTGTGAATACTTTTCTTGAAAAAGGAAAGTACATTCAGTTTGCACTCATTATGGTTGTAGTATTCATTGTCTTTTACACTATAAGAAGATTGATAGACAACTGGATATCTTCTTATGAGGCAAGCGACACTAACATGAATTTTGTACGATACAAACTCAGGTATTTTTTTGGCGGGGGCGTTGCTTTTATTATTGGATTCAGCACTATGTACCAGATGATCAGGAATCGTTTTATTAATGAACAACAACAAAAAGAAAAATTGCAGCAGGAAACTGTTGCCAAACTTCAATACCTGAAATCGCAGATCAATCCGCATTTAATGTTTAACATGCTCAATAATATTTATTCGCTTGTAAGCATCAATTCTCCCAAAGCTCCTGAAATGATTCTTTCTTTTTCTGAGTTGTTACGTTATACCTTATACACAACAGAAAAAGGAACAGCATTTTTGTCTGAAGAAATTGAGCAGATGCATCGCTACATAGATCTCATGAATATGAAAAGTGAAAATAAAATGAATGTTGTTTTTGAGATCAATGGCAATGCCGGAGGAAAAAAAATAATTCCCATGATTCTTTTGCCAATTGTAGAAAATTGTTTCAAGCATTCTGATGTAGAAGAAAATGAAAAAGGATTTATTAAACTTCAATTAGTGATTGAGAACGAGCATCTTCTTTTTAAAACAAGTAACTCAAAAAGAAAATCAGGAAGCAAAAATTTATCCGAGGTAGAAACAGGGGAGAAGAAGATGGGCGAGATCGGGATCGGGAATATTAAAGAACGCTTAACAATTATGGGGCAATTGTACAGTATTGATTTTTCTGATAAAGAAGACGTTTTTGAACTGCAGTTGAACATGAAACTATTCTGAGCAAATGGAAAAACTGAATGTAGTACTGATAGATGATGAAAACCTGGCGCTTGAACTGAACAGTCGTTACGTTTCCAATTGCGCAGAATTGAATTTGTGCGGAAAGTTTAAAAATCCTTTAGATGCAATCGCTTACATAAATGCAAATCCTGTCGACCTGATCTTTGTAGACATTGAAATGCCTCAACTGAAAGGAATTGATCTTGTAAAACAACTCAACAAAAAACCGGCAGTTGTGTTTTGCACCGCCTACTCAGAATACGCAGCAAAAGCTTTTGATCTGGATGCTGTAGATTACCTCGTAAAACCTTTTGGCTTTGAACGGTTTTTGCGTTCTGTAGAAAAAGTAAAAGAATATTACGAGATCAGAAAAAGCAAGGACCACGAAAAAGAAAGCGAGATCAGCAACGACAAAGGTTTTCTTGTAATAAAAGCAGATCATAAAATGGTACGCGTTCCGTTTAACGAAATAATTTATGTAGAAGGTCTTGGCGAATACGTAAAAATAATTTGCGAGAACAGTAAGTACGTAACTTTTCAGCGCATGAAAATTATGGAAGAAATGCTTCCGGCCTCAAACTTTAAAAGAATTCATAAATCCTATATTGTTTCTCTTGCGCACATACAAAGTATGCAGGCCCACTCTCTCGTTATGAAAGGTGGAGGAATGGTGCAGGTGAGTCGTGATAAAAAAGAGGAACTCGTTAAACTGGTTTTTAAGAACGGCTGATTTTTTTTATTTAAAACCGATCATCTCCTGTTCGGTCTCACCAGTAATTCTGTATTCTCTTTTTCAGGCTCTGAAAGATCAGGCAAAAAGAATAGAATAAACGAAGCAATTCCAGGAAGAAAAAAACCTATCACAAACCACAATTTAGGATTGCGGCCCATACGCTTTGCAAAAAGGCTTGTAGAGATA
>JACMLS010000717.1 GCA_014379485.1 Bacteroidia bacterium
CCGCTATTGCAGATTGTTCGTATAATTTTTTATTTGCAATATACACGCGTTCTGCTTCTGTAAGGGTAAGGTCAACATCGGCAAGCTGGTTAAGCATTCTGATTGTATTTTGTTTTGAGTTGTTGCGTGTATTTTGCATTTGAGTGAATACCTGGAAAACGGCGGTTTCCTGATTGGCGAGACTCAGTTCAAGATCTGTGTTTTCGAGTTTTAGAATGGGCTGATCTTTTTTTACGAAGGCACCGTCTTCTACATACACTTCATCAACTCTTCCACCTTCTGTTGCATCCAGGTAAATAGTGGTGATGGGCATTACAACTCCGTTAACCGGAATAAATTCCTGAAAAGGCCCTTTTGTAACTTCACTTATTGTAATGTGTTCTGAATTTACGTTTAGGCGGCTTTTGCCTGCAGTAAAAACAAAAGAAAAAATAATGATCAGTCCGAGTGCCGAAATTCCTCCGACAAGGAGAATTCGTTTTTTAGAAAACCTGCTTTTTTTTATAACTCTGTCCATACTTTAATTTCAGTTCCGAAAATTGCGGCTAAAATTTCATTCTCTTTCAAAAAATTCCACCAGCGGCATAAAAAGTTTTCAAAGCGCATGCCAGAGCAAAAGTCCTTATGAACAGGGGGCTGCAAGGCGGAGGCTGTTTACCTGCTGTCTGAAAGCGATACACAAGTGTTCGTTTTTGATACAGTTCGAAAAAAAACAAAGAAAGAGGAGCCGCGAATTGCGCAAATTTTCGCGAATCTGTGTAGTGTAATTATTCGCGAAAATTTGCACCATTCGCGGCTAAAAAGAACTCTCTTACATAAACTATTTTTGCGGAAAATTTCTTTGTATTTTTGAATTTCATTTGTGCTTTAAGAAACAAGTTGATCTATGAAATTAAAAGAAGCGAATATTTTAGTGGTGGACGATGATCCGGATGTACTTACTGCTGTTAAACTGTTATTGAAAACAGAAGTGCGAGAAGTAATCACAGAAAGAAATCCTGAAAATCTTTTGCATCATTTATCGCAGCAGAAGTTTGATGTTGTTTTGCTGGATATGAATTTTACAAGTTCAATTAATACCGGTAACGAGGGTTTTTTCTGGCTGAATAAATTAAAAACAACGCATCCGTATCTTTCTATTATTATGATCACTGCGTATGGAGGAGTTGACCTTGCTGTGCGCTCGCTTAAGGATGGGGCCGCAGATTTTATTGTGAAGCCCTGGCACAACGAAAAACTTATTGAAACATTAAAGGAAGCGCTTGAACGTAAGGAAGGAAAGGGGACTGCAGAAAAAAACAGCGGTAGTAAAATTTCTGTGATCGATTCTGAATTGCTTGGAACATCGCAGGCAATGAAAGATATTTTCAGTAAGATTGAAAAGATTGCGCCTACAGATGCAAACGTTTTAATACTTGGTGAGAACGGAACCGGAAAAGATCTTGTTGCAAAAGCGATTCATCTTAACTCACTCAGAAAAACAAAGGCCTATATTAAAGTTGATATTGGCGCGCTTACAGAAACTTTATTTGAAAGTGAATTGTTCGGACATAAAAAAGGCGCTTTTACAGATGCGAAAACAGATCGCACCGGTTTTTTTGAATCGGCAGACAATGGAACTTTATTCCTTGATGAGATCGGAAATATAAACTTGTCACAGCAATCAAAATTACTTTCGGTTTTGCAGAACAGGCAGGTAACACGTTTGGGCTCAACAGAAAATATTCCGATTAACATTCGTTTGATCTGTGCTACCAATCTTCCTATACAGGAACTTGCTAATGAAAACCGTTTCAGAAAAGATCTTATTTACAGGATCAATACTATTGAAGTGATCATACCGCCATTGCGCGAGCGGCAGGAAGATATTGTTTTACTTGCCAGACATTTTGCACGCATTTATTCTGACAAATACATGAAGCCTTTGGTGGAGCCTGATAAAAGTGCACTGGAAAAACTGCACGACTATCACTTTCCTGGAAACGTGCGCGAGTTGCAGTATATTATTGAACGTGCGGTTATTATGTGCGAGGGCGAGCAGTTGAAAGCTGCCGATTTGATTTTTTCTCCGATAGAATCGAATTACGCAAACACGCAGACTAAAGAAGAATTGAAACTGAGTACGGTAGAAAGAAATACTATTTTGCGTGTAATTGAAAAACACAACGGTAATATTACCAAAGCCGCAAAAGAACTTGGTATAACCCGTACCGCTCTTTACAGAAGACTGAATAAATATGATATTTAAAGCAAGCGACAGAAAAATTTTGCTGAGACTTGCTTTGCTTGCAGTTTCCATAAGCGTTTTGGTGTGGTTGCTTGTACATAACAGAAATGTTTTTGCTTTCGGAATTTCTATTGTTCTCTTTATACAGTTCATAGATCTTTTTCGTTTTTATGTGCGGATAAAAAGAGAGGTGGAGGATTTTGCAGAATCCACTCATTACCGAGATTTTTCGCGCAACTACGATGTGAAGCATGCGCCCGCAGAACTTGAGCCGTTGCGCAAAGGTTTCAACACCATCAACCACACACTTAAGGTCATCAGCAAAGAGAAAGAAACCCAGTATCAGTATCTGCAAAAGATCCTTGAGATGGTAGATACTGCAATTATTTCTTACAACCAGGATGATGGTGTGATAGGATGGATGAATGATTCTTTTAAAACACTGTTGAACATTCCTTACCTGAAAACCATTCACTCATTAGAAAGGAAATATGAAGAGTTGTATGCCTCCATTATGCAATTGCAGGCCCATGAAACAAAGGTGGTACTGATAAAAAAAGAAAAAGTGGCCATAAAACTTTTACTTTCTTCTACTGCTTTTCAGATAGAAGGAAAGATTTTTAAAGTGGTTGCATTTCAAAACATAAACGAAGTATTGGAGGAGAATGAATCGCTGGCCTGGCAAAAATTGCTGAGTGTTATGACGCACGAGATCATGAATTCTATTGCGCCCATTTCTTCGCTGGCAGGTACAATGAAAAACCGCATGCAGCAGGCCGGAACTGAAAGTGAAAGAAAAGAAGATCCTGACCTTTTTGAAGATCTGCAACTGGGCATTGAAACCATCAAAAAAAGAAGTGAAGGCTTATTGCGCTTTGCAGAAACATACCGGAACCTGAATAAAATTTCTCAATTAAATTTAAATCCGGTTTATGTGCGGAGTATTTTTGAAAACCTGCATCGCCTTATGCAACCAACACTCGAACAAAAAAATATTGAGCTCGATATTTTTCAGCGCGACAGCAATCTTCAGTTAAATGTTGATACAGCATTAATAGAGCAGGTGCTGATAAATATGATGGTGAATGCAATGGAAGCTGTAAAAGAAAATCCCGCACCAAAGATCAGTCTTTCTGCAGAGGAGTCTGAAAACAGAAAAATAATGATACGTGTTGCAGACAACGGAACCGGAATTTCTGCGGAACAACTCGATAAAATTTTCATTCCTTTTTACACTTCCAGAAAAAACGGAACAGGAATTGGTCTGAGCTTATGTAAACAGATCATGCTTATGCACAAAGGAACGATTCGTGTACAATCTGCAGAAGGGCAGGGGACAGTTTTTACTTTGTTGTTTAGTTAACAGTTATTTCAAAACAATCTTTTTGAAAAGTATTTCTGGAAACGCGTTTGACCCTTTCCGGATCGCTCACTCCTTAGACTTTTGACGTATATTATACTTGTTGCAGCTTCGCTTTACGCAGAACTTTGCATCTAACAAATCAAGAAACATATGAAACCATACATTAAAAGCAAGATCTGTTTATTCCTCATTATTTCTTTTACCGAACTAATAATTCATACAGCCTCAGCACAAACTTTTCAGTGGGGTGCAAGCGGAATAAAAAACAAAGAGCAAAGACAAAAAGAAAAAGAAGAAAAAAAAGCAGAGAAAGAAAAGAAAGACCGGCTTTCTAAATACTCTGAAACAGATCTGCAACGCGTTACAGACAGAAATTCTTATCCTGATCTGAAGAAAGATGAGAAGACGATAAAAGATATTTCTGACGCGTATGAGTCTTACGAAAAAACAGCAAAAAACAATGCGGTCTACTTTTCAGGTTTCAGAAAAAACGATTCTATTAGATCTGTTATTGGCGCTAAATACAAAGAATTCTGGGAGATTTACGAACTTGTGAAAAATGCAAAAGAACCATTTTGGGAAATTTATGAAAGGAACGGGCGTGTGCTTGAAACTTTTAAAAAATGGGCCGTTTCGTCTTACCCTGACCCTGAGTCAACTGCAAGTGCTTTATTAATTAAAATAGCAAAAGAAGCAGATGCTGAAATGGCTTCAGATTCAGGGAACTGGAAAATGCACCATTATACTTTTGATCTTTCTAAAGCGGATATGATTGTAAGTTTGGCTGACATGCTAAAAGGTGATATAGATGCAAATGTGACTGCTCTCTGAACTTATCATAAATAGTGTAATGAACATGTAAACGCATTGAAGGAACTGGCAAAGATTGCAGCAATACGAGGAGAAGAAAGGGCGAAGAAAGAAGGGGCAGCCAACTATAAAGCGCAGGTGTATAAATCTGCATCATCAACAACCTGTCCTGTTGATGAGTATAAAGGCGCTGATAAAGTTGCCTTGAAAGCAAAAATAAAACAGGCCTGGGAAGCAGATAAAAAATGCTGCAACCAATGCAAGATCCTTAAAATTTATATTACCGGAGAAAAATGGGAGCGGAGCAAAGGATATGATGGAAGCAATTCTACCAATACATACCGGTATTACGATGAGAGTTTGCTGAGCGTTGAAGTGGTGTGGCAGGCAACCAACGCAGAGTTTAAAGAGGAAATTGCTACGATTGCTTCTTATTCTCTAATAAAAGACAACACAGACGGAGGATCTGTTATGTATACCGATGATCATTGCAATAAAATGAACGCGGGTAAAATGCTGATAGCAAATATTAAATAGTTAAACTTCAAATTTTATTTTTCACTTTTGAATTCACTAAATAGTTTTCTATCTTACTTTTTTCTTGCCAAAAAAGTAACAAAAAGGCAAGGCTTCATTTTATCCTTTCCTCCTTGCGTCGGAATTTTTTTTGTCTGCGGATCTCGCCCATGAAAGCGATCTTCTCATAATCCCGATAGCTATCGGGACAGAGCTTCTTTCATGGGGCCCCGAAATCCGCAGACAAAAAAAACCAGATAAAATGAGGCCGTCCGGAAATTAACGAAGAAAAAATCTGCTGGAAAATGAATTCTCTTTCAAGATATTTGCAAATGGGATCAAACTAATATTTAAAAAATTATTTGAAATTAGAAGATTGTATGGTTTGATGTTACGACTAAGTAATTTGAAAGTAGATTTAGAAAAAAATTAATTCTCTGTCCGTTCTCGTAGCACCTCAACAACCCGGCGGTTTTCAATTTTGCTATCGAACCAGGAAAAGTAATCAAAGATCTCTGAAGCAGTAAGGCTTGCCGGATCTTTCAATAAAGTATTCAGTTGTTTTTTCTGATCAAGAAATTCAACAGCCCGTTCTTTTTTACTCTTTGGCACAGAAAGTTTTTTTTCGAAGAAACGAACCAGGCTTTTTTCAAACGCAGAAAAATGATTTTGTTTTAATAAAAAACGTTCGGCCTGTTTTGCAAGATAAGGCAGTAGTTCATAATTGCCCAGTTCATAATGAACCACTAATTGCATAATTCTTGCACAGGTCTGCACATCTAACCTTGCAATATCTTTTGCGTGAATAATTTTTATCAGCCATTTCAATGCTTCGTGATAATTGCCTTCCAGAAAATAACAGTTGAACAACAGAAAATGCAAGACTTTTTTAGTTGCTGAGGGAAGTGTAAGGCCTGTAACAGATGGTTCTATTTTTTTCCACGTATTCAATGCTTCTTTGTGCAATCCTTCTTCCAGATACTGAGCCATGAGGTTATTGGCAATCATTATAAAACGAACCGTAATGTTTTCTGTTTTTCTTTTAGAAGAGAGGTTCATGTAAAAATTCTTTGCCTGCTCATACAAACTTTCAAATTCAGGAATCCGTCTTTTTATTTTCCATGAAAGTGCAAACAGGTTTGATATGGCGGCCAGGTATATTTCTCCGCGCTGCTCTAATTTGTCTGCATCTTTTACAAGGTAATTTATCCATTCGCGCTGCCGTTCAAATTCTTTTTCATTGTCTTCGAGCTGCATAATGGAACAGGCCGTGTGAATGGCATAATAAGCAGATTTAGATCTGAAGGCAAGTGCTTTATCTGCAGAAGTCAAAAGTTCTGAACCCAGTATTTTTTTGATCTCTCCTTTGTTTGCATTACCCGAATTGTAGAATTCAAATAACAACAGGTGCGACTGCATAAAAAGGTTGCGGTATTCCATTGTGTTTTTTATACTGCCTGCATATTTTATGCTGCTGCTCATTTCCTTTTCTACGTACTGTTTTATCTCATCAACAAAACGTCCGCTTATAAAAAGACTTAATTTCTGGTTTAAAATAATGAGCAGGTAATTGTAATTTTCATACTCAAGCGCAAGTTGCTCTGCTTTATAAAGTATTTTTAAAGCTTCTTTAAGAATGTTTTTTTTCTGCAGCACTTCTGCCTTTGCCAGCAGTGTTTGTAGCTGGCTTTC
>JACMLS010000718.1 GCA_014379485.1 Bacteroidia bacterium
AGGCCTTGGAATTTACGATACCATGCAAATTGTAAGGCCAGATGTGGCTACTATTTGTACAGGTATGGCTGCTTCTATGGGCGCAGTTTTAATGTGTGCAGGCGCAAAAGGAAAACGCAGCGCGTTAAAACACTCACGCGTTATGATTCACCAGCCATTAGGCGGAGCAGAAGGTCAGGCATCTGATATTGAAATTACAGCGAGAGAAATTCAGAAACTGAAAAAAGAATTGTATGAAATTATTGCACATCACAGTGGTCAGACTTACGAAAAAGTTTGGGCAGACTCTGACCGTGATTATTGGATGATTGCCGAAGAAGCGAAAGCTTACGGAATGATCGATGAAATTTTAGTTCGTAAATAATTTTCACGCCACAGATTGCACAGATTTCACAGAAAAAGAATAATCTGTGTAATCAGTGAAATCTGTGGCTTAAGTTTTTTTAAATACAATGGCAAAGAATCCGAATATTAAATGCTCTTTTTGCGACAGAGATAAAAAAGACGCTAAAATGCTTATTGCCGGTATTAACGGGCATATTTGCGATGTGTGTGTGGCGCAGGCATTTAAAATTATTTCTACAGAAGCAGACCAGGAGCAACAAACTTTTGCAGAAGAGGCTTTGAATCTGTTAAAGCCTTCAGGAATTAAAAAATTTCTTGATGATTATGTGATAGGGCAGGACGATGCAAAAAAAGTAATTTCTGTTGCGGTTTACAATCACTTTAAACGAATTTCAAAAAGTGCTAAGGTTGAGAAAGACGAAATTGAAATAGATAAATCGAATTTAATTTTAGTTGGGGAAACCGGAACCGGAAAAACATTAATGGCGCGCAGCATTGCCAAATTGCTTAACGTTCCGTTTTGCATTGCAGATGCTACAGTTCTTACTGAGGCAGGTTATGTTGGCGAAGATGTTGAGAGTGTGCTTACCCGTTTGTTGCAGGCCGCAGATTACAACGTAAAAGCTGCAGAACGCGGAATTGTTTTTATTGACGAGTTAGATAAAATTGCGCGTAAAGGCGATAATCCAAGTATTACAAGAGATGTGAGTGGAGAAGGGGTTCAGCAAGGCCTTTTGAAATTGCTCGAAGGTTCTATTGTAAACGTTCCGCCACAAGGAGGAAGAAAACATCCTGAAGCAAAAATGATTCAGGTAAATACCAAGAACATTTTATTTATTTGCGGCGGCGCTTTTGTGGGAATTGAAAAGATCATTGCCAAACGAATGAATACCCAGGCCGTTGGTTACAGTGCTTCTCTTGACAACGAAGAAATTGACAAGGATAATTTTTTACAATACATTATTCCGCAAGATCTTAAATCGTTTGGCCTTATTCCTGAGCTTATCGGAAGGTTGCCCGTGCTTACTTATTTGAATCCGCTTGATGCAAAAACGCTAAGAAGAATTCTTACTGAGCCTAAAAACGCTTTAATAAAACAATACCAGTACCTTTTTGAGATGGAAGGAACCGAGCTGGAGTTTGACGAAGAGGTATTGGATTATATTGTTGAAAAAGCGGTAGAGTATAAACTGGGAGCACGCGGATTACGTTCTTTGTGCGAAGCTGTTATGTTGGATATCATGTACGATCTTCCCTCAGAAGTCAAAGCGCCTAAAAAGTTTACCCTTACTCTTGATTATGCCAAAGAGCGTTTACAGCGTTCTACCATCAGCCGCCTGAAAGCCGCTTAAATTTTTTCTCGCGTTTTTTTCTGCTCTTTACAATTCTTTATGTAAATTGTGGCTTCAAATGAAAATTTTCAGAAATACCTTCCTGTTGTTTTTATGTGCTGTAACCGGCCTTTTGTTTTTTTCCTGCTCTTCAGATGTTGTGGTAGAAGAAAAACCGAATTTTGATTCGCTTAAAAAAAAATCTTCTGTAAGCGAAGGTCCTGACAGAACGTATCAGTACAAACCACAATTATTTAAAATAGATCTGCTCGAGTTTAAACTGAACAAAGACGATCTTCCTTTTCCTTTCAACGAAAAATATCTGAAAGAGAAAAGAATAAAAACAATTTCCATGACCATGAAAATGAAGGAGGGTTCTTATAACACTACCGGAGATTTTGTGTGGGAAATTAATCCTGACGGGCAGATCGTAAAAGAATCTAAAATGAACGGAAGAAGAATAGAAAATTCAGTCGAAAAAAATTATGTGAAAGGCTTATTGGATGAGGTGAATATTCTTAATCCCGGCGATAAATTTCAGTCCGCGATTAAAAAAGTAAAATATCAATATGCAAACAATAAATTAATGACTGTTTACGATATTCTTGAGAACAGCGATACCGTTGAGACAAATTACAGGTATGATAATGCAAGAATTATTGAGAAGATCATCAGCGAAAAAAAAGGTATCACCGGTTCATCGTATTACAGTTATTTTGAGGGACGTTTAAGTAAGGTTGAATTTTATAACGGAGATACAATACAGGATAGCAGAAAAGGGGGCATTCATACCTACACGTATACCCGCAAAGGAAAATTATTGTACGGCGATCATTGGTACCCCGGAATTTCAAACGACAGTTATATTTTTGAGTTTGATGAAGAGGATCGTTTAAAAGAAATTACCTATAAGATCTTTTTGAAGAAAGAAGAATTAAAAATTCCGGGCAAAACAAAATCTTACCGTTTCGAGTATGAGAACCGTGAGCTGAAACGCATTAATTATTTTATGCAGGCAAAGGACTTTTCGCAGAGCGGAACTTTTGAGTTTAAATATGAATATTATTAATCAGGAACGCGGATGACGCTGATTAGGCGGATTTACGCGGAAAAAAAAACAAAGTTATGATCTCATTTGAAGAATACACTTACACGGTTACAGATCGTTTTTTGCGCTATGTAAAAATTGATACGCAAAGCGATCCTAATTCAGCAACCATTCCAAGCACAGCCAAACAAAAAAACCTGAGTAAAATTCTGGTTGAAGAATTAAAAGCAATGGGAATTGCAGATGCGGAACTGGATGAATTTGGGTATGTGTATGCAACCATTCCATCTAACACA
>JACMLS010000719.1 GCA_014379485.1 Bacteroidia bacterium
AACGAAATATTTACTGAATGATGCCTGCGTTATTTTAAATAAACCACTTGTTTCAGGTAGCATTGAAGGTTTTGAAGGACAGGTGGCTGTTTTTAATTTTATGGATGGCCCCACTTACCGTTGCCTTTTTCCAGAGCCTCCTGCTAAAGAAAACACTTCTGATTGTAATACCATTGGAGTCACCACAACATTGCCGCTTATTGTTGGAAATATACAGGCGAATGAAGCAGTAAAAATTATTTCGGGAATTGGAGAAGTGTTGAGCGGAAAGGTTCTGCTTGTAAATATGCTGAACAATTCTTTTGTTACTTTAAACGTAAAGACTGATCAGAAAAATAAAAACATTGCGACGATAGAGAAACGAAATGATTTCACCAATTGTTCCAAGCCTGAAATATCAGGAATTTCGTTTTCAGAATTTTCTACAAAGAAAAACGAATTCTGGTTGCTGGATGTAAGAAATGAAACGGAACACGCCGCTTTTAATATTGGAGGAAAAAATATTCCGGTTTATGAACTGGATGCTTTAATGGAAGAACTTCCCACAGAAGAAAAAATTCTCACTTATTGTAACGAGGGAATGGTTGCAAAACAAGCGGCACTTCTCATCAGCAGAAAAAAAAATCTGAAAGTTTATTATTTGAATTCTCCGTTGTCCCAACTAACAAATTCCTGAAATGGCTCGCTTTCAGATAGAAGATATTTTTAAGATTACCGGAAGAGGAATTGTTCTTGCCGGTAAAATTATTGAAGGCGAAATTAACACAGGAGATATTATTGAATTAAAAATCAACGGCGAAATAAAGACACGACAAATTTGCGGCCTTGAAATGTTTGGCAGAACAATGGATACGAGCAAGTTTGCTGTGTTGATCAGAACCGAAAGTGAAGAGGAAGTAATTGAGCTCCGTGCATGGCAGCATAATAATTTTACTGCAGAAATAATTCCCGCAGTAAAATCTTGATAAATCGCTCTGTTAAATTCTAACTGATCACATAGTGTACCTCGTGTGCCTCCCACGTTTTCGGAACTTCCAGTTTATCGATCATCTTTTCTATCGCTACTGTGGGAATCGGAAAGTCCCTGTTTTTATTTTGCGAGATCAATGTTTTATAAGGAACTTCCAGGTAAATGATTTTTATTAAAGGATCATACACTGCAAATTGATCTACCAGTTGCGCACGCATTTGAGCTGTTATATTAGTCGCGTTCCAGATAAAAGGCGTACCTGATCTCAGGTACACTTTTGCAAGCTCTTTTGCTTCTTGAATTATTCTCCCGTTATTTTTAGCATCTCCGTGTTTTATTTTCAGCTTTCTTCTCATATCATCTAACGAAACAACAGCGTGTTCAGGAAAATATTTTTTAATGTAGTGATCTTTTCCACTGCCTGCAATCCCAGATAATATAATCGCTTCAGACTTTGTGGTATTGAAAGGAACATAATCCGGACTTTGTTCGTCTTTTCTGAAATATTGAAACTTAGAAAGATTGCTGGGAAATTGTTTGGCAACTCCCCAGCAATTTTGTTCTATGCATAACTCTTTAAATAACTCTATCTTATAGAGCAATTCCTTTTTGTCAGAACAGATTCTTCCCAAGACATCAGCTGTGGCCAATGTTACTAATAAACGTGTATCCACTTCAAGACTCGCCCTCAGCAAAGCCTGAACCGGATTTGGTTTTTCGAAAACCCATAACGGAAGTCCGTGATAACGCACAAGACACGCAATGCCTTCACGGATTTCAAAAGGAACATTAAAATCTCTGTACAAGATCTGTCTCGTGGTCATTGCTCCTTTTTTTGCGTGTCCCGGAGAAACAATGTTTCCGTTCTCATCTTTAAAAGTGCATGAGCGTTTTTCTATATCATGCATCAAAGCAGAAGCCCAGAGAATTTCTTTTTGTTGCTCTTCCAATTCCAAATACTCAGGCAACTTTTGCAACTCATCCAAAACCATTTGTGTATGAATGTAAACATCTCCTTCGGCATGATGAACAGGACTTTGAGGAACACCTTGCATATCGCTTACCCAGCCGAACTTCTGAAGTTCGGACCAGGTTTTATTTTTAGTTAGTGTCCACATTTTTTTCAAACTTTAGTGGCGCACGTTTCCAATTTCGCGTCCAATGTTCATCTGTTTTCACATGTCCCTTACGAACATATTTAAAAACATTTTTTTGAAACTCTTCAACTTCATATTCATCAATATTCCGAGTCACAACACCTTCCATTGAGCAAGGCTTTTTGCTTTGCACATCAACAGATCCAAAAGTTCCGGATCTCTTAATTAATTCTAATAGATCTTTTTCAAAAAGAGATTTTTCCGAAAGCTCAGAACACTCCATAAGAACCGGAACTGTTGGCAGATCAAAAGCACTGGCAATGAATTTAGTTTCTTCCCACGATAACCATTTATCATTTTCTCTCACACCAAACACAAAGTAATGAGATTCAATATTTGGATATTCGATAGAATGAATGGCATACAAATTCTCACCAAAGAGCTCGTAATCTCCAAGATCATTCTTCATCAAATCCCACCTTTGACGAAGAAAGGCGGTCCATGGAGAAACAGTTGGTGCAGCATGAGACCTGGCAAACACACCGTATTTACTCAGGCAATTATTTTCGCCATCCAGTTTTTCGGTGTGAATAATAGTTTTTATTTTGGAAAGATCATTCCAGTAATCACTATTTATTCTATCGTCGCTGGAGGTTCCGGGTGAGAACGGATAATGATAAGTTCTCCCGTATTTTCTTGATATAGACATATAATTTTATTTTAGATCAGACAATAATAGTTCAGCCCGGTATTTTACCAGGGATTTATTTTTCTTATCTCAAAAAAATTACACGACTTCTATCCATTTAAAAAATTAGATTCCGGATCACCAGATATTATATTGGCTCCGGAATTCAAACAAAGGTAATGAAAAAAAAATAAATTTAATGTTCAGCGGAGGCTTTCAAAAAAAACTGAAGAGTTTTAACAGGTGTTTTACTTTCCCACACACATCCTAAAACTGCTGCTCCGGCAAAACCAAACTCTTTTACTTCCTTAAGATTTTTTTCTTCTATTCCGCCAAGCGCTATTAAGTTGCTTTTGTTTTTAATTTCTTTCAGATCAGCACGCAATACTTCTTCGCTGTAAATTGGAGCATAGCCTGCTTTTGAAATACTTGGAAAGAGCGGACTGAAGAAAATATATTTATAATTTTTTCTTGCCGGATCAAATTCTTTTAAAACGTGAATGGAAGTGGAAATTATTTTATGTCCCTCAGCTTTAAGCGCAACGTAATTTTCTCGTTCAGCTCCCGGCAAGTGAATTCCGTAAAAACCGAATTCCTTTTCCATATTAAATTGCTGATGAATGACTATACGCGAAAAAAATTCAGGTTTTATTTTATAAAGTAATTTCCTTAGATCTTTTTCACTTGCTGTTTTTTTTCGGAGGTGAAAGTTAAAATCACCGGTTCCCATCAATTGATTTATGATCTCAGCTTCTCCTGAAAAAAGATCTTCTTTGCTTATGACAATTACTTTAAACAATTTTTTCAGACATTTACAGCGTTGGTTAATTTTTCGTCTTTGTTTCTCAAATCAATTCCTCCTTCTAATAAGATTTTAAATTGGCTAGGTAGAATGTCCGTAATTTAGCGGGCTATAACTAATTTCATTTCCATTTTCTGCAACTCTTCATTTACAATATCAAGCAATGTTTTAATTGCAGATAAATTATTGAACTCATACCTTGATACATTTTTCCTGAATTCAAAATCAATTTTCAGTAAAACTTCATCCTCTTCATTTACTTTTCTGAAAGCATAGTCTTTTACTTCAAAATCACGTATTTTAAACGTGGGAAATGAAAAATTATAATATTTATAATGATCAAGACCAGTTTCAAACCAGGTAGAATCTTTTCTGTTCAATGATAAAGGATAGCGAATCTTACTTGTATCAAGCGCTAAACTGTTGGACTTAATAAATTGAAACGGATCTTTTTTCCAACTTTTAAAAGTTAAGATGTCAGAACTTCCGCAGGCGTTAAATTTTTTAATATGGTAACCCTCTTTATTCTTCCAAATAACATATTTATCCCAAGGATTTCCGTTTTCACTATAGGCTTTACAAGGAGAGTTTAATACAATGCATCCGGAACAATTTTCTTCAAAAATCAGAATTTGATTTGATTTATTAATTTTCAGAGAGTCAATAAAACTCTTTGTTTGACCATTAAGGATTGCAAAGGTCAAAAGTATAAATAGCGTTGTTTGTAAACCTTTCATAAAGAGAATACTTATTTATGCATTTCTCAATCGCCCTTATTCATCAACTCCGTTTGCTGTCTTATACTTTCTTCGTGCAACAACAAACACATCTTTTCAATAAAATCTTTAGTGAAACCTTTTTTCGTTGCCCAGTCAGTTCTTGTTTTTAAAATTTCCATCCATCTTTCTAATTGAAAAATGGTGATATGCTGCTCTTTTTTATAGAGACCAATTTGTTCAATCACATCGCTTCTTCTTTTTAAAAGCTGAATCATTTCTTCGTCAAGTTCATCAATAATTTGTCTGAACTGAAATAATTTATCTTTAAATTCTTTATCGTCAGAAATTGATTTTCTGAAAATTAATTCTTCGGTCAGTAATTTTTTAAGTGCTAAAGGTGTGATTTG